>JALWLE010000022.1 GCA_026996605.1 Flavobacteriales bacterium | reverse complement strand
TCGGGAATCCCATTAAAATCGGTATGTAAAGCATCATCCGGATAACCATTGCCGTTATCGTCCGGATGCTCATTTTCCGTCAGTACATGATCGTTGTCATCATCAAAATCTTTAAAGTCGGGCGACGTATCATTATCTGTATCTTGCGGTGTGTAAATAAGATGCCCGCTATCAGCAGGTGATTCTAAAACATCTGCTAAGCCATTTGTACCAACTAGATCGTCAACTTTTCCATCCATATTGGCATCTGTCCAACCGGTACTACCGGATTCAACTAAATCATATAGCCCGTCTCCATCAGTATCCAAATCAAAATGATTGGGAATACCGTCATTATCCAAATCAAAAGCCGGTTCTACATGTCCATTGGCATCGCCTATAGTGTTGTCATTGTCATCATCATCCAAATAAACCGGAACACCGTCATTATCGGCATCGGTATCAGGATCAGTTCCGTTATATTCGAATAAATCGGGAATTCCGTCATTATCATCATCAATATCTACATTGTCATCAATATGGTCGTTATCGTGATCATCATCACGCTCCCAATCATCAAGGTAATTGGGAATGCCGTCTCCATCGGTATCAACAGCATCATCCGGCTCATTATTATTATTAGGATCTGCTTGTTCGTTAATAGTCAATATTCCATCGTTATCATCATCACTATCGAGATAATTAGGAATACCGTCGCCGTCGGTATCATCGTTGGTCGGGTCACCATCTTGAGGGTAATTATTAGGTAATTGCACATCTTCAAAAATGGTATAAATTCCATCACCGTCATCATCCGGATCTAAATAATTAGGTAAAGCATCCATATCGGTATTCATGGCATCTTCTGGATAATGATCTCCGTTAAAATCAGCGAATTCATTTAATGTCAGAACATTGTCATTATCATCATCGGGATCCATAAAATCAAATAAAGTATCGCTGTCTGTGTTTTGTAATGTGTAATTGATAACACCACTATCTATAGCTGTTTCAACTGAATTGGCTAGACCATTCGCTCCTACATCACCATCAACCATACCGTCATGATTGGCATCAACACCGGTTGTTTGTCCGGATTCTACCAAATCAAACAAACCGTCATTATCGGTATCTAAATCAAAATGGTTAGGAATATTATCAAAATCCGTATCATAAGCCATTTCAACATGGTTATTGGCATTACCAATCGTGTTATCATTATCATTATCATCCAAATAAGCAGGCACACCGTCATTGTCAACATCTGCCAGTGGATCTAAGCCGTTAAGTTCAATTAAATCGGGAATACCATCGTTGTCATCATCTAAATCAACATTGTCTTTAATGCCATCATTATCGTGATCATCCGGATCATCTATAGGGTCCAAATAGTCAGGTGTACTGTCACCGTCTGTATCTAAGGCATCATCTGGAATACCGTTATTGTTATCGTCCGGATGTTCATCAACTGTAGGCGTCCCGTCATTATCATCATCAGGGTCAAGATAGTTTGGAATACCATCTAAATCGGTATCATCGTTCATCGGATTACCATCTTGCGGAAAGTTGTTAGGTAAGGCTATATCTTCCCATATAGTGTCAATGCCGTCTCCGTCATCGTCAGGGTCTAAATAGTCAGCGGACCCACCACCATCAGTATCTTGTGCATCATCAGGATAACCGTTATTATTAGCATCAGGAATTTCATTGACAGTCAAGACGTTGTCATTATCGTCATCTTTATCGATAAAATCCGGATTGGTATCAGATACGGGAAAAGCCCCATCATTGTTTTGAATGGTATATGTTAAAACGCCACTATCAGGAAACGTCTCTAAAATATCAACCAATCCGTTTGCGCCTACAGGATTTTCGAGCTCACCATCAGAATCTGTATCAGTTCCGGCAATACGACCGGATTCTGCAGCATCCCATAAAGTATCATTGTCAGAATCTAAATCAACAAAATTGGGCCAACCATCGTTATCAAAATCAAAACCGGGCTCAATCACACCGTTAACATCTCCAACATTAAAATCATTGTCATCATCATCTAAATAAACAGGTACGCCATCGTGGTCAGAATCTGCCAAAGGATCAATGCCACCGGATTCGACAGTATCCGGAATACCGTCATTATCATCATCTATATCTATATCATTAGTAAGACCATCATCATCAAAATCCACAGGAATAACAGCAGGTGTAACGCGTTGAATCTGTTGTGAATAAACCGGATGAAAGATAAAAGCACAAAGTAATACAATAAAAAATAGGCGTTTATTCATGTTGTTATATTGTTTGTTGAATAACTTAACAAAGATATATAAAAATTTTTTATAAAAAAATTATTTTATATTTGAGAAAAACAAAAGAAAATTAGCAGAGTAACCTGTCATAATTTATTAAAAAAAAACACTCATTTTCAACAACTTAAATTATTATTTAGAAGCTAATTTATATTAACCCCCTAGCTTTTAGATGTAAATATTTATTAATAACCGATGTCGTTAATTGTTCCGGTGCAGTTAAAACTGCGTGAATATTATGCAAAGCCAACTCTTTGAGCATCATACGTTTTTGCCAATCAAAATCTTGGGCAACAATTTTGTGATATAATTGACGTGTATCTTGTATTTCTTGATGCACAACTTGTTGTAACTCGGTATTTTTAAAAATGATAACTACTACCAAATGTTTCCGAGCTATTTTTTTCAAATACGGTAGCTGTCTTCGTAAAGAATTGATATGCTCAAAATTGGTATAAATCATCAACAAACTTCGCGTGGGTATTTTATGCCTTACAAACCTGTAAAGTCGTTCATAATCAGTCTCATAGAAACCGGTTTTCAAATTATACAAATGTTCAAAAATTTGCTGTAAATGCTGTCGTCCGTTATCGGGTTTGATAAAATTTTGTATTTGCCTTTCAAAAGCCAATAATCCGGCTTTATCTTTCTTTTTCATAGCGACATTAGAAAATGATAAAGTAGCGTTAATGGCAAAATCCAACAAGGTCATTTGGTTAAAAGGCAGTGCCATTTGTCGCCCCATATCAATCAACGAATAAATATTTTGTGAGTTTTCGTCTTGGTATTGGTTAACCATCAACTTTTGATATTTAGCCGTTGATTTCCAATTAATTGTACGATAATCATCGCCTTGATTATAGACTTTTATTTGTTCAAATTCCATCGTATGACCCAAACGGCGCACTTTTTTAATACCGAAATTTGTTTTATTTGAAAATGCCAATAATTCGTATTTGCGCATCTGTATAAAACTCGGATAAACTTTGACTTGTTTATGAGCTGAAAATTGTCGCCTGATACCGGCTAATTTTAAAGGCGAATATGTAAAAATATTCAGTTTTCCAAACTCATATACGCCACGTTTTACCGGTTTGAGACTGTATTTTTGCAAGCGTTCTTCATTGGGATTTATGTTTAATTTTAAATTAAAATCCCGCTTTTGGAATTGTTCGGGTAATTCATCAATTAAGTTTAAAGATACCGGCAAATGATAAGTGCTTTTTAAGTGAATTTTAATAATATTCTCATCACCGTTAGACAATTTTTCCGGTAATTGACGTTTGGCTTGTATAGTACCGCCACGCCATAAATACACAAAGTCAAGCAAAGTCAATAAGACAAAAAAGATAAAAACATATTTTCCAATCACAAACATAAGCGAAAACCAATAGCCCAAAAAGATTATGAATATCACTACCGCCCATATTTTATAAAAATTGGGGTGGAAAAATATGCTATTGAAAAAGTTTTTGATTTGTGTCATATTTGGTTTAATGCATATTTGATTTCGGTGGCTTCGATACATTCCGACTTTGGTCGGAACACTCAGCCACCTTTGATTCTGCTTCATAGGTCACTGAGTGCACCGATGACAATCAAGGTGTACTGAAGTGATCGTTATCAATTTAAAAGATGTCAAATTGGTATCCATTTTCAATTTCATGTTCATCTATCTAGGCACTTCCACACTTTCTATAATCATTTTGATAACGGCGTCTTCATCAAATCCTTCCATTTCATATTCCGGATTTAAGATAACTCGGTGCCGCATCACATTGGGTAAAACAGTTTTGACATCATCGGGTATTACAAAATCACGTCCTTGAATGGCTGCTAATGCTTTGGATGTAATGAGTGTGGCAATAGACGCCCGTGGCGACCCACCGAGAAACAGGTGCGAATGGTTTCGTGTTTTTTGAATAATCTCAACGATATAATCCATAATCTTATCATCTACAATAACTTCGTTGACCAAAGAACGATATTTCAACAAATCGGCTTCGGTTAAAACCGGCTCAATCAATGCTTCGGGCTTGTTTCCTTTACGCAAATGATGCGATTTTAAAATTTCAGTTTCTTCCGTTTTGTCGGGATAGCCCACCTTAATTTTAAACAAAAACCTATCAAGTTGTGCTTCCGGCAAGGCGTAAGTACCTTCTTGTTCTATCGGATTTTGGGTAGCTAACACAAAGAACGGTGCTGCCAAATTATAGGTATCGCCGTCTATGGTAATTTGTCGCTCTTCCATAACTTCAAACAAGGCGGCTTGGGTCTTAGCCGGAGAGCGATTGATCTCGTCAATCAAAACAAAATTG
Source organism: Flavobacteriales bacterium (assembly GCA_026996605.1). Lineage (GTDB taxonomy): Bacteria > Bacteroidota > Bacteroidia > Flavobacteriales > Flavobacteriaceae > WGBX01. The sequence continues at coordinate 21,496 of JALWLE010000022.1, read as the reverse complement.
CTAAAAACCGGTCCTTTATGAAACTCAAATTCTTGGGTTTTGATATTAAAAATCGATGTTCCCAGTATATCGGACGGCATCAAATCGGGTGTAAACTGAATCCGGCTAAAATCCGTTTTCAAGGTTTTGGACAACAATTTAGCCGTCAAGGTTTTGGCAATTCCGGGTACGCCTTCAATCAATACATGACCATCCGCTAATAATGCTGTCAATAACAATTCGATAAAGTCGTGTTGTCCGATGATGACTTTTCCTAATTCTTCTTTGATTCGGTCCACTGCCGATTTTAATTCTTCTAAATTAATTCTGTTTTGGTATTCCATGTGTTATTGGTTATATGGTGATTTGGTTATATGGTTATTTGATGTCTGATGTTGGGTGTCCGATGTCCGATGACGTATGACCGTGCGTGCGTCTCTACGCACTTCTTCCCACAGAGACGAATTGCAATTCGTCTCTACGCACTCTCCACTTTATCGCTGTACGCTTTCAACTTTTTACCTTCAACTTTCTCGTCTCTTTATTTTTTCTATTTGTTTTTCTAATTCTAAAACTGTTTCCGGTTTTATATTCTGTTGATTCTGAACACCTTCTATCAAATCAAACAGGCGTTCTACATCTATTAAATCCGATTTGGTTTTTTGGGCAATTTGCTGTTTTAATTTGGTGGAATTTTGCCGGATATCAAGATGTAACCGATGCCGAACATAATCCATAAAATGCTTAATATGCAAGAGCGCTATCTGCTTATGTTCTTTGTTTTCAATATACATATCGGCAATGGTTTTGGTAAAAGCAAGTGTTTCATTTTTAGGTGGCTGCACAACCGGAATAGCACGTTGCTTACGTTTGCCTTCAAACAAAATATACAATAACAAACCGGCAAACAATAAACGGTATGCCCACAAAAAACCGGGATTTTCAATAATATATTTAAAAATGCCTTGAGCAGTTGCCCCATTTTGCACATTAGTTGTCCAATAAACCGGTCGTTTGAGATTGATATAACTCAACAAGCCGGTATAATAAGCCCAATTATTTGATTTTAATACAAAATAATTGGTAAAAACATACGGAAAAGAATGTAACATAACATGTCCTTTACCGTAAGTAACATCAATAAAATTGATATTTTGTAACGTATCGTTATCAACAAAATGCCCTAATTTTTTAAAATTTTCCGGTGCAACCGAATCTTTGATTCGTAAAACCGGTGCCGAATATAGTTTATCGAAAATAATAGAATCTTTAGGTTTTAAATTGGGATGATCTAAAGTCAATACTAGTTTTTTATCAAACTCATGATTGAAATAATACCCCCTACGCAACTCTAAAGAATCCAGTAATTCATCATCAAATTTTTGTGAAGCAATTAATAAATTATTGCCTTTTTTGACCCAATTCAACAACGAATGTAAAGCAGTTTTTCCCAAAACAACTTCACTGTTATACAAAACAAAAGTACCTTTCGTATCGGGATGTTTATCTAAAAAAACATAAGCCGAAATATTAACTTTTTGCAATTGATCACCGAAAAGTTGCTTGGCTTCATGATAAGCAACATAAGAGCCAAAAGGAATTTTATGAGTTACCGCAAATGAAGGATACCAATTGATGCGCTGCTGACTGCTCTCACTGACAACAATCAAAAACAAAAAAAGCAACATCAATCCGATAATAATTTTATCCTTCAATCGCATTAAGCACGTAAATTTGAAATGAATGTTGCAAATATAACAGATTTTAATGAGAATTCTATTTATACTAATCTATTTTCATTTCTCGAAAATTAACTTTTAACTTTCAACTTTATAAACTTTTAACTCATTGATATTTTTTTGTATTTTTATCAAAATTAAATTTAGTGTCTCAATCTATGAATTTTTTTAAAATCATCTTGATATTTTCACTCTTGGTATATGCTTGCCGGCAGCCGGTTAAATCAAATGCCCAAAAACCGGACAACATTGCCTTAGAAAATATTGACCTGTATCCGCAATATCCTTCCTGCCCCGATTATTTTGAAAAAGACCGACAATTAGAATGTTTGATGTTGAAAATCAACAACTTTATGGCTCATCATCTCAATAACCAATACCAAAAACAATTTACCGGACTTAAAGATACGCTCTGGGTAAAATTTGACATTGATACTTTGGGACAAATACATTATCTCAATATCATTCACTTTAAAGACCGGATACAAGATAGTATTTATGACGATATTTTTAAGAAAATAACTTATAAAATCCCTAAAATGAAACCGGCAATCTATCAAGACCATCCGGTAAACTTTGAATTTAAAATTCCAATCATTAATTCAAATCGTTAAAAATTAACAATTTATGACTAAAGAAGAAGCTAAAAAAAAGATAGAAGCCCTACGAAAAGAATTACAAGAAGCCAACTACAAATATTATGTTTTGGCGCAACCCGATATGTCGGATTATGATTTTGACCGCAAATTGGAAGAACTGCAAAAACTCGAACAAGCATATCCGGAATTTTACGACCCAAATTCCCCGACACAACGCGTTGGCGGTGAGCCGACTACTGAATTTAAAACGGTTAAACACAAATATCCGATGATGTCTTTGGATAAATCGTACAATATTCAAGATTTGAAAGACTGGATTAACCGGATCTCTAAATTGGTCGATGAAAAATTTAGCTTTTGTGTCGAACTGAAATATGACGGTGTCTCGTTGAGCAATCAATATATCGATAAAAAACTTGTACAATCATTAACACGTGGCGACGGCATCAGCGGCGATGATGTTACCAACAACGCCCGCACTATCAGAACCTTACCTTTGGTTTTGCGGGGCGACGATGTCCCACATGAAGTATTTGCCCGCGGTGAAGTCTTGATTTCACGTGAAAATTTTGAACGAATCAATCAAGAACAAGCGCAAAAAGGTGAAACCACTTATATGAATGCCCGCAATCTTGCAGCCGGAACTTTAAAACTATTAGACCCTAAAATTGTGGCAAAACGGCAGCTTGATTTTGTTGCTTACTTTATGCTAGGGGAAGAATTACCCGTTGATAATCAATATGATGCCTTAAAAAAACTGGAACAATGGGGATTTTTCGTACCACATGATTATATCAAAGCCACCAATTTGGACGAAATTATGGATTTTATACTTGACTGGGGTGTCAAACGCTTTGATTTTCCGTATGATACTGACGGAATCGTCGTTAAAGTCAACGAATTTGATATACAAGAAAAATTGGGCTATACCGCCAAATCACCGCGCTGGGCAATGGCATATAAGTTTCCTGCCGAGCGCAAACTCACTAAATTGTTGAGTGTTGATTTTCAAGTAGGACGCACCGGAAAAGTGACGCCTGTTGCCAATTTAGCCCCTATCAAACTTGCCGGAACCATTGTCAAACGTGCCACCTTGCACAACGAAGACAATATGAAAAAACTCGACTTGCACGAAGGCGATTATGTCTATGTCGAAAAAGCCGGTGAAATCATTCCGCAAGTCGTCGGGGTGGATAAATCAAAGCGCCAACCCGGTGCCAAGCCCATTAGATTTATCGATCATTGTCCGGTTTGTAACACGCCACTCATCAAACAGGGTGCCGATTATTTCTGCGTCAATACCACTACTTGCGAACCGCAAATCAAAGCGCAAATCGAGCATTTTGTCAGTCGTAAAGCAATGGATATTGACGGATTGGGACCTGAAATTATCAATCTGTTATATCAAAACGGTTTGATACATAATGTCGCCGATTTGTACGATTTAAAGGTCGATGATTTAAAAGACTTGGAAGGATTGGGAAAAAAATCGGCACAAAATATCATTAATAGCATTCAAAAGTCTAAAAATCAATCATTTGAAAGAGTTTTATATGCACTCGGCATCCGTCACGTGGGTGAAAATGCAGCCAAATTAATCGCCAAACATTTTAAAAGTATCGACCGTTTGATGCATGCATCTACCGAAGACATTACCGCTATCAAAGGTATCGGTGAAAAAATTGCCGAAAGTATCAAAACTTATTTTTCAAATCCGAAAAATCTCGAATTAATCAACCGGCTCAAACAAGCCGGATTGCAGTTTGAATTGCATGAAGATGAAGCACCCGTTATTGACAAATTACACGGTAAAAAATTCGTAATTTCCGGAACTTTTGAACATTTTTCACGCGATGAACTCAAGAAAAATATAGAACAAAACGGCGGTAAAGTCGTGAGTTCCGTCAGTAAAAATACCGATTATTTGTTGGCAGGTGACAAACCCGGACCATCGAAAGTGAGCAAAGCACAAAACTTGGGTGTTTCAATAATTTCAGAAGCGGATTATTTGGACATGATAAAATAACAACTAGTAACAATCGTATCGAAACGACGTCCAAATAACAAAAGAGTCAAAATTTTTAATTGGATAAGATATAAGTGAGAAGTAATAATAGAGATTGATAATGACGAATTAAAGTATGAAACATAAAAAATCTGACATCTGGAATTGCCAATCTGATATCTGAAATAAAATAATAATTGTTCAACAAAACAAAATCCGGACTAAACCATTACCAATCAAAAAAAAGAAATAATTTTGTCTTTCAAAATCATAACCTATGCAAATCACCTCATGGAATGTAAACGGTATTAGAGCCATTTTAAAAAAAGGATTTATCGAAAATATTCAAAAGCTACATCCCGATATATTGTGTCTGCAAGAAACCAAAGCGCAAGAACATGAAGTAACCGAAGCAGTAAAAGATTTTAACGAAACCTATCAAATCTTTGTCAATTCCGCTCAAAAAAAGGGCTATTCCGGCACTGCAATACTCTCAAAACCAACACCTTTAAAAGTTTCGTACGGCATCAACATAGCCGAACACGACCAAGAAGGCAGGGTGATAACCGCAGAATATCAAGAATTTTTTCTAGTCAATGTTTATGCCCCCAATGCCGGTCAGGGCTTAAAACGCTTAGACTATAAAGCCCAATGGAATAAAGATTTTCAAGCTTATGTTACAACTCTGGACCGTCAAAAACCGGTGATTATTACAGGTGATTTGAATGTGGCACATCAAGCCATTGATTTAAAAAATCCGAAAAGTAATTACAACAAAACCGCCGGCTATACCGAAGTCGAAATTCAAGGATTTCAAGCCTTACTCGATGCCGGTTTTATAGATACTTTCAGATATTTATATCCCAACAAAATAGCTTATACGTATTGGAGTTACCGTTTCAACGCACGGGCGCGAAATGCAGGCTGGCGTATCGACTATTTTTTGGTTAGTGAGCGTCTAATCGATAAAGTTAAAGATGTCATTATACACAGCGAAATTATGGGGTCTGACCATTGTCCAATCAGTTTAATTATTGATATTCAGTAAATTATAAAAATATGAGTTTAGCCAATATCTTATTTATCATCGTTATGCTACATTTAGCCGTAGGTTTCGGTTATGTGGTTTACAAACTGGAATTTAGCGGTAAAAAGAAAGACAAAAAAGATGATGATACTACAAAAGAGCTTGATGAATGAAAGCCCGTTACGTCAAATATCTATTAAATTTTAAACAACCGGCTGGTACTTCGCGCGGCATTCTCACGACCAAAGAAACCTATTTTTTGGTTTTGGAAAACAACGGTAAAACCGGTTATGGTGAGTGCAATTTGTTTAAAGGTTTATCGTCGGACGATCAACCGGATTACGAACAAAAATTAGATTGGTTAGTACAAAATATTCATCTCAACCCGGAAGTAATTATTCATGAATTACGGGACTATCCTTCTATCATTTTCGGTTGGGAAACCGCCTTAAAAAGTTTAGAAGCCGAACAGCCGCATCTACTCTACCCTTCTGATTTTACGCAAGGGAAAGAAGGTATCCCGATAAACGGTTTGATATGGATGGGCAACAAAGATTTTATGTTCCGGCAAATCAAAGAAAAATTACACGCCGGATTTAAAGTCATCAAACTCAAAATCGGGGCGATTAATTTTGACGACGAACTGGATTTGTTACGATACATCCGCCGGCAATTTTCTGCTGATGATATTGAAATACGGGTCGATGCCAATGGCGCTTTCAGTCCCAAAAAAGCTTTGGAAAAGCTCAAACGACTATCCGATTTTGACATACATTCCATAGAACAACCTATCAAAGCCGGACAATCGGAAAAATTAACCGAACTTTGTGCTAAAACCCCTTTACCCATAGCGCTGGACGAAGAATTAATCGGTTATAATCATCTGTTTGACAAACAAAAATTTTTAGAAACTATCAAACCGCAATATATCATCATCAAACCCGCTTTGCATGGTGGTTTTATCGGAATAGACGGCTGGATAAAGGCGGCTGAAAACACCCGAACCGGCTGGTGGATTACTTCGGCACTCGAAAGTAATATCGGCTTAAATGCTATAGCCCAATACACCTATCAACATCAAGTCAAAGTGCCGCAAGGATTAGGAACCGGCGGACTTTTTACCAATAATTTCAGTAGCCCGATGTATATTCATCATGGCGAGTTGCATTATAATCCGGATAAAAAATTAGAAGTTAGATTTTAAATTTTATATTTTAGAAATTTTTCAAGAAATTAATGATTATCTCATGATATCCAATAGCATTTCATCGATTACTCAAATAACCACATCAACAGATAACCAAATAACCGACAAATAATAATGAAAAATATTTCAAACAAGTTCATCCTCACTATTTTATATATCGGCATCGCTTGGGTCAATTTGTACAAATTTGTATTGATTCGGCAAGGCTTTTTAACCGAACCTGACGAGCGCCGCTATTTGATGACTTGGTCATTTTTAAAACATTTATTGCATGGCGACCTACAAGGGGCGGTTCATGCTGTTTTTTCAGCACAAGGCAGACCGGCAAGCATCTTATTGCATAGCATTCCGGCAGGATTGCAATTTATTTCTGCTAAAATCCGGCATTTGGAACTGTTTGAAACCCAAAATTTTGATGTGGTTTTTGTGTATAATTTGACTGTCAATCTCATCACACTTTATATTTTGTACCGTTTGTTCCGGTTGATTTTTAACAACAAAATTTTGAGTTTAACCGGCATATTATTATATAGTGTATTGGTCAACAACTTTAGTTATCTGCGCCATATTTATCCTTATGATGAATCCTTGTTACTCTTTATTTATTTAGTATATCGATTGGTCAATACCTATTTAAACAAACCGGTTTTTAATGTCAAATTTAGCTTTTGGACCGGCTTATTGGCTTTTCTAGGTTTTTTGATTTATCCGGCTTATTATTTGAGCTTTATGGCGGTTTATATCTTGTTTAATATTTTGATTTGGTATAAAAAAACAGATATAAAAACATGGCTGACTTTAAATGCCGTTTACATCACAGGCAGTGTGTTTATACTGCTTATTTTTGAAATACTTTCCCGCTTCGGACAAGCTTCTTACTTATACAATATCAGACACTTATCCGGAACAGTCAATCAAGGTGACTACAAAGAAGCATATAGTTTTATCATCAAATATTTTTGGCAGGTAGAACATTTTTCCGGCTTGATATTACTAGCAGGAATTGGCATTTTTAGTATTGTTTATTTCAAAGTAAAAAAGCCTTCAAAAAAAATAACAGGCATGATTGTTTTAAGTTTTTTAATACCCTATCTCATTTTTACGACTTCGGCTTATTTTTTACACAATCTGGTTATGATGGGTAGAATCTTACACCAATTTATTTTTGTGATTATTATAATGAATGTATTCGTACTGCAAATGCTCAATGACAAAATTCAAAAATATGTTATTCTAACGCTTACACTTCTTTTGAGTATCCAATTTTACAACCAAATCCAAACCTATTTAAGCATCAGCTATCCGCGAGATGTCTATTGGAAATACTTGCAGACCTATCCCATCACACATATCAAGCAAATTTCGGAATACAATAATTCTTGGTCCAACTTACCCCAAAAAATAGACGGCATTTATATCAATCCAAACCAACAAGATAGCATTACGATAGTCAACGGACAATATTTTTTTCCTGTTGATACAGCCGATAAATATCGTCCTTACCAACCGAAAAATGATAAAAAGTTGATTTTTACCCGTTTACACTTCATTAACTACAAAGCATACCAATTTGAAGCCTACAAAATCAAAGAGAGAAAATTAATTGATTCTCTAAAATTTTATATAAAAGTTTACCAAAAATTAAAACATTAATTTCTTAACTAATGCCTCATACAAATAAATAAATAAAATTTCAAAATTGTGTAACAATTTTGTATTTTTATCGTTCATAAAAAACAATCTTTAAAAATAACATATAAAACCGATATGATTAAAATAATTATTAAACACATAACAAAATGATTATTTTAATCATCAAAGGTTATCCAGACATTCGTCGTGGCAATAACGTTAAAAAAAAATATAAACAGATGAAAAAATTATTTCTATTAGCCTTTATTATTAGTGTAACGGGGTTACAGGCACAAAAAGCTGATCAAATTGTACAAAATTATTTACAAAAAATCGGTGGACAAAAACTGGATAAAGTGCATAGCATTTTAAAAAAAGGGACTATGAATATGAACGGTATGGATTTTCCTATGGAAAGCTATCAAAGTTCTGACGGAAAAATGTATACCAAGCTCAAAATGATGGGACAAGATATTGTAGCCTTAGCTTTTGATGGAAAAAAAGGATATCAGTTTGCTAATTTCAGTTATGTTGATATTCCTGACAGTTTGACTACAAAATTCAAAGAAAAATCTCAAAATTTTTTCGGTTTCTTTTATAAATATAAAGAACACGGTAGGCAATTGAAATATCTCGGACAACAAAAATTTGACAGCATTCAAGCTGAAAGTTTACAAATTAGCTTTGATAAGCCGATAGAAGGCGGTATTAAGGATGCTGTCGCATTTTTTGATCCTGAAACAGGTTTACTAATGGGGATTAAAATCGTAAAAGATGGTCATATAATTATTACAAGAACTTCTGAATATAAAGTTTTTGATGATATTTCTTTACCAACTAAAATAACGATTGATATGGATGGTAGTGTTATTCGGACTTTTAAATTTAATACCATCCAAGTCAATCCGCCGGTATCCGATCCGGCTATTTTTGAAAAACCTAAACAATAACATAAATATTTATAAATGAAACGATTACATTTTTTACTCATTCTCATTTTATTGACACAAATACAAGTATCAATGGCACAGAAAATTGTTTACGAAGAATTTGATTTACCAAACGGGCTGCATGTTATTTTACACGAAGATCATAATGCACCGGTTGTGACTGTAGGGGTAATGTATCACGTAGGTGCCAAAGATGAAGAACCCGGGAGAACCGGTTTTGCGCATTTTTTTGAACATTTATTGTTTGAAGGCACTAAAAATATACCACGCGGTAAGTGGTTTGAAATTGTCAGTTCTCATGGAGGGCAAAACAATGCTAATACTACGGACGATCGTACCTATTATTATGAAGTGTTTCCGTCCAATAATTTAAAATTAGGATTGTGGATGGAAGCTGAACGCATGCGTCATGCTGTCATTAATCAAATAGGTGTTGATACGCAAAATGAAGTGGTCAAAGAAGAAAAACGTTTGCGGTATGATAACCAACCCTACGGACATTTCTTGGAAGCCATTAAAGATAATGTGTTTACCAAACATCCATACAAGCATACTACCATAGGTAAAATGGCTGACCTTGATGCTGCCAAATTAGACGAATTTATTGCTTTTTACAAAAAATATTATGTACCTAATAATGCAACCTTGGTAGTTGCAGGTGATATTGATAAAGCACAAACTAAAAAACTAATTGAAAAATATTTTGGTAGTATTCCCCGTGGGGCAGACATTAACCGTAAAAAAATTATCGAGCCACCGATTACTCAAGAACGGCATGCAGTCTATTATGATAAAAATATTCAAAAGCCGGCAGTCATGCAAGCCTATTTAACTCCGTCTATGAAAGACCGTGATGCCTATGCGCTTGATTTGTTATCGACTTATTTGAGTGATGGTAAAAGTTCTGTTTTGTATAAAAAATTAGTTGATGAAGAAAAGAAAGCATTGATGATCGGCGCCTTTAATATCAGTCAAGAAGATTATGGCACTTATGTCATTTTTGCTATTCCTATGACAGATAAAGTCAGTTTAGATGATTTAACTAAAGAGATTGACGATGAAATAGCCAAGGTACAAACTGATTTAATTTCGGAAGAAGATTATCAAAAATTGCTTAATAAAACAGAGAATGATTTTGTCAACTCTAATACTACCATGCAAGGTATAGCTAACAGTTTGGCACGTTACCATGTTTTATACGGTAATACGGATTTAATCAATAAAGATTTGGACATATATAAAAGTATAACCCGTGAAGACTTAAGACGTGTGGCTCAAAAATATCTCAATAAAAACCAACGTGTTTTACTAAAATATCTACCAAAAACAGACGAACCTAAATCTAAAAAGTAATGAAAAAATTAACATATTTTATACCGTTTATGATGTTGCTACTGAATATTTCATGTGGTAGTACGCAACAAACATCCGGTCAAACTGAAACAGCAAAAGATTTATCTAAAAATGAAACTAAAGAAATGCAAGTGGAAGATATCAATCAAATGCCGCAATCTGATCCGGCACCGGTTATCAAAAATAAAAAACCAAAAGTATTCAAGTTGGAAAATGGTTTAACAGTTATCGTAGTTGAAAATCATAAATTGCCACGGATCAATGCCAGTTTGCGTATCGATAATCCGCCAATTCGATTGCGTGATAAAAAAGGTAGTGATGATTTGTTGAGCAGTTTACTGGGAACCGGATCTGAAAATGTTTCTAAAGATGAATTTAATAAAAAAGTGGATTTTTACGGAGCTTACGTCAATTTGTATGATAGTGGTTTTAGTATAAATTCATTGAGTAAATTCTTTCCTGAAATACTAAAACTTACGGCGGATCAAGCTTTATATCCAAAATTTACAAAAGAAGAATTTAAGAAAGCACAAGAAAAACTCATAGAAAGTTTAAAAATATCTGAAAAAAGTACACCGGCAGCTGCTAACCGTGTGATGAAAAAATTAGCGTATGGAGCCCACCCATATGGTGAAATAACAACAATTGATAATTTGAAAAAAATTCAATTGGAAGATGTCAATCAATACTACAAAAAAAGTTTTACACCTAATCATGCTTATTTAATCGTAGTAGGTGATGTAAAATTAAACGATGTCAAAAAAATGACAAAACAATATTTTGGTTCTTGGGCTAAAGCCCCGCAAGTACGTGGCGCTGCCCTTCCTGCTATTCAAAATGTACCGATTACGGAAATTGATTTTGTACATATGCCCAATGCTGCACAAACCGAAATCAAAGTAGTACACCGTTCCGACATCAAAAAGAGCAATCCCGATTATCAAAAAGTTTTATTAATGAATTCTATTTTAGGGGGGGATTTTAATTCATATCTCAATATGACTTTACGTGAAAAACACGGTTGGACTTATGGCGCGCGTAGCAGTTTTGGCACCAACAAATACGGCAGTTTATTTAAAGCTTCGACAAGTGTGCGCAATGCTGTTGCAGATAGTGCCGTTGTAGTTACCATGGAACAAATAAACAAGATAATCAATGAAAAAGTTGACCCTAAAGTTTTGGAAAATAATAAGCAAAAATATATGGGAAATTTTGTTTTACAAATGGAGAAGTCGGCAACTATTGCCAATCAGGCTTATGATATATTTGTCAATAATTTGTCGGAAGATTACTATGAAACTTTCTTAAAAAAGATTGATGCGGTGACGGTTGAGGATATTCAAGCAGTTGCTAAAAAATATTTACATCCCGACAAAGCCAGAATTATTGTTGCAGGCAATGCAGCCATAACCGTTCCCGGGCTAAAAAAAGCCGGCTATCCGGTCAAGTTTTTTGATAAATACGGTAAACAGACACAAGCCCCTAAAATGAACCAAAAATTACCTCAGGATGTAACAGTACAAATGGTTATTGATCATTACATCAGTGGTATAGGTGGTAAGGCTCAAGTTTCAAAAACCAAATCTATTGAAAGTGTTTACGAAACCAAAATGCAAGGTATGACTCTAAAAATGACGTCTAAAGCTATGGCACCAAACAAATCTTTAAGCCAGACTGAAGCCGGTGGAATGGTGTTCAGTAAAGAAGTCTTTGATGGACAAAAAGGTTTTAAGATTATTCGTGGACAAAAGCAAGATTTTACACCTGAAGAGATCAAAAAATATCAAAATAAAGTACAACCTATTACTGAATTAGGATTGGTCAAAACCGGTACGTTAAGTCGTATGGATAGTTTTGATGGTAATGATTATTATGTGATAGTTGATAAAGATGGTACTGAATATTTCTTTAACGCAAAAACCGGTTTAAAAGATAAAGAAGTGCAACATGATAAAATACAAGGAAAAGAAATGACGCAACCAATTTTATTTAAAGATTATAAAGTTGTTGATGGTATTAAAATCCCTTCAAAAATTGTGATTGCTACAGGTATTCAAAATATTGAATTCAATTTAATTGATGCTAAAATCAATACATTAAAGCCGGATGATTTTAAATAGTTTTATAACTGTTTTATCATAACAAAAATTGCTGCCTGAAATAGGCGGCAATTTTTGTTAATGAATTATTTAACAATACAATTTTTCACTACCTTTGTAACATAAAAGAAAATTGTAAATATGAAAGCAAAAGTAGCAGTAACAACAAACAAAAACGGTGATAAAATAGCAGAGCATGCCGGACATGGTGTCTATTTTAAAATATATGAAATTGATCAAACTGAAGGATTAACAGGTTCTAAAGTTATCAAAGTAGATAAAGAACATACTTTACATAATCTATTACACAATCCGCAAACCAATCTGCAAGAACATGAAGTATTGACCAGTCAAATTTTATTGACCGGTGGTATTGGTATGGGGGCAATTGGGCGATTGGCACAAATGGGTGTCAGAGCTTATATAGTCGAAGAAAAAAGTCCGGATGAAGCGGTTGAAAAATTAATAGCCGGCACTTTAAGAGCAGTAGATCCAAGTACTGTTCAGCATACACACCACCACGGACACGGTGACAGTCATGATTGTAACGGTCATCATCATTAGTATTTTTGTTAGATGATATTAGATGCAACTGGTCTTTTGTTCTAAGCCCGAAGTCAGTCAGATAGATAGAAATTCTTTTTATGAGACCTAGTAGGTTTTCAAAACCTGCCAGGTCTTTTAAATATCTGGTAATCAATATTTTGTTGCGCTTTTCAAAGTAAGACAGCGCCTGTGCCACAGGTTTGCGGTAAGATAACTTTGCCGTTAACTAAAGTAGCGCCACGCGCAATGTCACTTTTCAATAAGATGGCACCATCTAAGTCGGCATAATCACATAGGGGTAATAATTGGGCGGCAGCCGATATACCGATAGAGGATTCGGTCATACAACCAATCATGGTTTTAAGTCCGAGTTGTCGTGCTTCGGTCAGCATGCGACGTGCCGGTGTGATACCGCCGGCTTTGACCAGTTTGATATTGACACCGTCAAAACTATCGACACATTTTGTAATGTCAGCTTCCGTTCGCACCGATTCGTCGGCTATAACCGGTAGAACCGATTTTACTTTTACTTCTTGCATCCGGTCATATTGGTCGTATGGTAGAGGTTGTTCAATAAATTCAACCCCTAAATCTTTTAATATCTTGGCATTTTCAATGGTTTGTGCTGCTGTCCAAGCGGTATTAGCATCTATTCTAAATGGTTTATCGGTTATTTTGCGCAAGCTTTTGACAATGTCGATATCGTGTTCGGTACCGAGTTTTATTTTATAAACCGGCCAGGGTTTTTCTAATAATTTTTCACGCATGACTGCGATCTCGTCAATGGCAATGGTATAAGTTGAAAGTGGTAAATGTTCAATATTGTAATTCCATATTTGCCATAGTGGCTTGCCAAGTATTTTACCATAAAGATCATTAGCGGCTTCATCAATGGCTGCCATTAAAAAACGAAAATTGTTAAGTTTAGGAAACAAAAAATTATCGTAAAAATCTTCCGGTGTTGTAAAGGGATATTTTTCTATTTCAGATATTAAAGCTTCCAGTCTCGCTTGTAGATTTTCAGGTGTCACACCATAATAGCGGTTTTGTGTAGCTTCGCCGTAACCGGTTTGTCCGTCTTGTGACAAGGCGACAATAAAAGTCGGTTGAATGCTATGAACCGAACGTGATATCCCAAAGGGATGTGCCATTTCCAAATTATAATGGTAAAAATTGACGGTCATTTTTTAGGGAATTATGATGATATATTAACTGTTTCCGTTTGCCATAAATTTTTGATTTGATCCAGATAAGAAACTGTATTTGGTCCTTCCATAAATAACAAATCCAAGATGCTCAAATTGGGCATAAAAGTATGCCTATCAAGAAACATTTGGGTGTATTGTGGAAATTTATGAATAATTTCCGGTTCTTTTTTGGCATTTTTCAAAAACCTTAAATCAACGGCATTGTCATAGTCTTTTTGGTAGTGATCAGTTAACTCGAATGGCATTTCCAGTTCCAATAAATCATTAATTGTTTGGATGCTTTCCAAATTTAAATCGACTAAAAATTTAAATCTTTTATCAAACAACGGACGAATGTCATCTTCATAATATTCAAAATAAGGTGAAGTCCGATAAGCTGTTTCCAAACTGCGCCAATGTAGTTTTTGCCAATCGAAATCATTGGAAACTTGTACATCTTTGTAGAGTTGTTTGCCATCGGTATGGGTATGTTTGACTTGTACAGATAGCATTTGTTTACCATTGGCACTTTGGATATATAACCTGTTTCTATAAGTTTGTTTTTCGTAGAAATCGGATATTTCAAACAGTATTTTATCACCGGATGTCAGCAGTGCGTATGACAAAATACTAGGAAAATAAGTTGGGTGTATCAGTTGCATGTTAAGCGTTCTTTTTCTTATTCCACAATTTTTTACCGAAATAATAGATTAAGATCAGACCGATAAAGGGCCATAGATATGATACCCGTTTGCCTGATCCGCTAACTGTTGTAAAAACCCTATCCCAACGAATTTTGTCCAAGAATTTTTTATTCGGGTCATTATCAATACTCATAAAGATAAAGACCGGTTTGCCGACCACATGGTCAAACGGCACATAGCCCCAAAAACGAGAGTCTTCGGAGTTACTGCGGTTGTCTCCCATCATCCAGTAATAGTCTTGTTTGACAGTGTATTCTTTTGTTAGTTTACCATCTACATAAACATCGTTGCCTTTAAGTTCAACTTTATGTTTGTCTATTTTGTGTCCGGCATCATGGTCGTCGTAGCGGGCGATAATCCATTTATAAAACGGATAAGTTTCTTTGTTTAATTGTAGTACATCGCCTTTTTTAGGAATATAAATCGGTCCGAAATTGTTGATGTCCCAATCTTTATGTCCACCGAACATTTCACCTTTACCAACATTATAAAGTTTGACGCTTTCTACATTGGACATGTTTTTGATGACTTTAAGTTTGTCATCTGTCAGGTTCATCAAATAAGTTCCTTTTTTTGTAGTAAATTGAATCTCTTTAATATCATAATTTTTAACCAATCTCATCAATGTTGCACGGCTCAAATCCACACTATCTTTGGTTTTAACAACATACACATGCTGCAATTTGGTACGGTCGGGATAAGTAACTTTTTTACCATTGATATATAAAACGCCGTTTTTTATTTGAAGCGAATCGCCGGCAATTCCGACACAACGTTTGACATAATGCGATTTTTTATCGATCGGTTTGTATTGAGGTAAATTTTCTTGAAAAAAATATTTAACTGTGTCGGCAGGCCAATTAAAGACGACTATATCGTTGTTTTTAATTTTTTCAAATCCGGGAAGACGCATATAGGGTAATTGAGGCAATTTCAAATAGGAGCGCGATTTAATTAACGGAATGGTGTCGTGAACCATTGGTAAAGCAACAGTAGTCATAGGCGGACGAGCGCCATAATGAAATTTGCTGACAAACAGATAGTCGCCTACCAACAGAGATTTTTCCAATGAAGGTGTGGGAATGGTATAAGGTTGAATAAAATAAGTGTGAACTATGGTAGCGGCAATAACTGCAAAAATAATTGAACCTAAAAATGTTTCTTTATCATCATGATTAGGAGCATAGGTCAATTTATCAATTTCAACATAATTGATATAAGCAAGATATACTCCGAGTGTTAAAATAGCCAACCATATATCTTTGCTGTCTTTTTTACCGAATACTTTAAGCAACTGTACCCATAAAACCGGAATCATCAATAAATTGACAACCGGTATATAGACAAAAATCAGCCACCACTTAGGTCGATTGATAACGTCCATGAGTTCATAAATATTAAGGAAAGGCACAAAAGCTTTCCAAGCAGGTTTGCCTGCTTTTTGATAAAATTTAAATGTCGCTGCGCCATGAACGATGTTCATTGCGATAAAAAAAATCAGCCATTGTATTGGTGTCATAGTATTATTGGTTATTTGATGATTAGGTTATCTGGTTATTTGATGATTATTTTTTTGGTTTTAGATTTCTCGTCCCCCGATAAATATCGGGGTCTGTCGAAATGACATTCTGCTTAGTTTTAATTTGTTACCTACTTTGATATCGATTGTCATTTCGAACGTAGTGAGAAATCTTTTTTCATTATTAATTAATCAAAATTCAAGGTCATCTGTAAACCGAATACCGGTTTTTGATTTACCGGTATCTGAACAGGTTCAAAACTCAAATTGTCATTCACATTCCACTGTTTTAAATGAGCGCTAACATTAGCATCAATAATATTGAGTACATAAGCTAATATTGTCAGTAGCATAGCTGTATCACGTTGGCGCCTGTAAAATTTTTGTACGGTTATTAAAACATCATCCGTATATTGCGGAAATTCGTCTTGCAATCCGTTTTTTCTATCAAAATAAGCTTGTCTAAATCTGTTATATTCGTTATTATTTATAATATAAAAATAAGCTCCGGCACCGATAGCCCCGTAAACAATAGGAATTTTCCAATATTGCTTATTATAAATTTGTCCCAATCCGGGCAAAACTGCTGAATAAAATGCTGCTTTAGCAGGCGCTAAAATATTGATTTCGTTACGATTAACAAGCGTATCAGCTTTAAAATGCAAACTATCCCTATGCTTGGCAGGGATAGTGTCTGTTTGAGCTTGTATTCCGGACCAACCGGTTAATCCGATGAAAAATAATATGAAAATTAAAACTTTTATAACAAACGGTTTTTAATCTTTTCAAGTTCTTCTTCCGATTTAAAAGGAATGGCTATTTTACCGGTTCCTTTGTCATTAATCGTGATTTTAACTTTTTGTCCTAAATGTTTGGTTAGCTCTCTTTCAAGTTTCTTGATTTGTTCAGAAACCACTTTTTTAGTTGGTTTTAAAGATAAAATTTTGCCTTCTCTGAATTTTTTGACCAAGTCTTCGGTTTGTCTAACCGATAGGTTATCCTTAACTATTTTTTCGTAAAACTCCAGTTGAACGGCATTGTCTTCAATATTGATTAAAGCACGTCCGTGTCCCATACTGATAAATCCGTCTCTGATACCGGTTTGAATAATCGGGTCGAGTTTGAGCAAGCGTAAATAATTGGTGATAGTGGACCGTTTTTTACCGACGCGTTTACTCATTTCGTCTTGGGTCAGGTTGAGTTGGTCAATCATGGCTTGGAATGACAAGGCAATCTCTATCGGGTCCAAATCTTCACGTTGGATATTTTCGACCAGTGCCATTTCTAGCATTTCTCTATCGTCAGCAAGTCTAACAAATGCAGGAATGCTTTTAAGTCCGGCTAATTTTGCAGCTCTTAACCGGCGTTCCCCGGAAATTAAATCAAATTTATTGTCGTTTTTCCTAACCGTAATGGGTTGAATAACACCGAGTTGTTTAATGGATGTCGCTAATTCTTCAATGGCTTCACGGTCAAATTGGGTCCGGGGTTGATATGGATTGGCAATGATATCGTCCAAAGGTATTTCGATGATATTACCAACAACCGATTCGGCACCTTTATCGCCGGCGGATTTGATGTCTTCATTGTTCAAAATTGCAGATAAGCCCCTTCCGAGACGTTGTTTTTTTGCGGATTTTGCCATAATTATTCTTCGTTTTCTTCCGTTTGATTATTCTTATTGATAAGCTCGTCAGCCAAATTGAGATAATTGACTGCACCTTTGCTGGTGGCATCGTATTCTAAAATACTTTCTCCAAAACTCGGCGCTTCACTCAAGCGAACATTTCTTTGAATCACAGTATCAAAAACCATATCGCCAAAGTGTTTTTTGACTTCGTCAACCACTTGATTTGAGAGTTTTAGGCGTGCATCGTACATTGTAAGTAATAATCCTTCAATATTCAAATCCGGATTATGAATTTGTTGCACGTTTTTAATGGTATTGAGCAGTTTTCCCAAGCCTTCCAAAGCAAAATATTCGCATTGAATCGGGACGATAACAGAGTCTGCGGCTGTTAAAGCATTGAGTGTAATCAAACCGAGAGACGGGGCACAGTCTATTATAACATAATCATAGTCATCTTTGATATCTTTGATGGCTTCTTTGAGCATAAATTCGCGTTTGGGCTTGTTTACCAATTCAACCTCGACCGCTACCAAGTCTATATGAGACGGAATTAAATCCAAATTCGGACTATTGGTTTTGATAATGGTTTCTTTGGCGGGCGCTTCGTGTTCGAGTAATTCATATGTGCCGGCAGGGACTTCTTCGATATCCACCCCTAAACCCGATGACGCATTGGCCTGCGGGTCGGCATCTATCAATAAAACTTTCTTTTCTAAAACCCCCAATGCCGCAGCCAAATTGACTGCGGTTGTGGTCTTTCCAACCCCACCTTTTTGATTGGCTATTGCGATAACTTTACCCATTTTTCGACTTAAATTTTTGAAATGTAAAAATACAAAATTTATCGGTAATTGAAAATTCCGAGATGAGATTTAACATGAATTTGAGACAATCAGTTGATTTAAAAAGTACGACAATAATAATTGAAGTGTAATTTTATTCTTGAATCAAAACTTTGCCGTCCTTTGCCAATAAGGTATTTTTGGTAATCTCTTCGTCCATATCGTAATGGAAATGGTCTTTATCAGCCATAAAAGTAATAAAGTTGTAAAGGTTTTTTCCGTAAAGTTCACTAGCATTAGTAGCTAGGGTAGAAGGCAGGTTGGTTTTGCCTATGATGGTTACACCGTATTTTTCAACGGTTTTATCCGGTTCACTCAATTCTACATTACCGCCTTTTTCCACAGCCATATCTACGATTACGGCACCGCGTTTCATTTGTTTGATTTGATCTTCTTTAATCAAAACAGGGGCTTTGGCACCTTGAACCAAAGCAGTCGTCACAACCAAGTCGGCATCAAACAAAGATTTGTTGACCGCTTCTTTTTGTTTTTGTAAAAATTCGGCTGTTTGCTCTTTGGCGTAACCGCCTTCGGAGACATCGTCACTATCGTTTTCGACACTGATAAATTTTGCCCCCAAACTTTCGGCTTGTTCTTTGGTTTCCGGTCGAACATCGGTTGCTTCAACCACAGCACCCAAACGTTTGGCGGTAGCAATGGCTTGCAATCCGGCAACACCGACACCGTAAATTAAGACTTTTGCAGGCGTAATGGTTCCGGCGGCAGTCATCATCAATGGAAATATTTTAGTCATTTGGTCAGCACCCAGAATCACGGCTTTGTAACCGGCAAGATTGCTTTGAGATGACAAAACGTCCATATTTTGCGCTCTTGAAATACGCGGAATGGCGTCCATAGAAAACAAACTGACACCTTTAGCGGCAATTTTTTTGACTAATTCGGGTTGTAAACGATGATATACCATAGAAATAACGACTTGACCGTTTTGTAATTGGTCTATTTCATCGTCATCTAACTGATTGATTTTAACCACAACATCAGAATCTTTAAAAATAGCATCTTTTGAAACAATTTTTGCACCGGCTTGTTCATAAGCTGTATTGTCAAACGCCGAAGCCAATCCGGCATCTTTTTCAACTAAAATATCAAAACCTTTGTCTTTTAAGTCTTTAGCAATTTTAGGGGTAACGGCAACCCGTTTTTCATTTGGTCTGGTTTCTTTGAGAACGCCTATTTTCATGATTATTTAGTTATTTGGTTATTTGTGTTTAAAGTGGAAAGTGCCTAGTGCGAAGTGCATCTTTATATTTCATAGAAAATACTTTTTTAAATGTGTATTTTCTATATTGAAGTTTATTTATTCCTACTTTTAGTTTGATATAGATGGATTTAAATAATTTCAAATTACACATTTGCTATTTATTGTTTTTTAGGTTCTCAAGTCATATTGTAAGGATTTCACTCTACTACGCACTAGGCACTAATTCGCTTTCTACTTTTAACTAATGTAAAGTTAGAAATGTTACACAAATATAAGAAAAACTATCTTTAATTTCCGTGATTTGTGCTATTTTTTTAAACGGTATTTAAAATCAGTAGAAATTTGTATTTGCCTGTTTTCAATCAGTTTGTCTAAATAAGGGGCTAAATCGACAGGAAATTCTTTTTGTAAGTCATATTTACTTAAAGCTTGATTTTGTAGCAGTGATAAGATTTTTTGAGTGATTTCTTTGTCGGTCATTTGGTTGTTTTGTGCTAAGCAAATATCGCAAATACCGCAATTTTCTGTTTGTTCTTCATCAAAATATTCGGCTAAAAACACACTTCTGCATTTGATTTTATTGGTAATGTATGCCAAAACGGCTTTGAGTTGCGTTTTTTTTAATTCAAGGCGTTTTTCTATTCTTTTACGATGATATAAAAACAAATTTTCATCGCGACGTTCTAAAAACCGGATGATAAAAATATCACCTGCCGGTTGGTAATCGATGATGTTTTTTTGGTCTAAATCCTTGAGCGTTTGGTAAACTTGCGCTACAGGTAAATCGTATTTATCGGCTATTTTTTTAGGATTGATTTTGGTGTCTAGATAAAAAATATCGGTATAACTGCGGACAAAAAAGTCTAAAATTTGATAGCCGGCACGTGTGTTTTTGATGTACGAACGAATTTCATGGGGACTAACCAATATTTTGGCAGTCGGTATGTATCGGCGCGTTTGTTTGGTTTTGATAATTTCTTCCGCTTCTAAAATTTGAATGGCGTTAAGCGTTTGCATCATATTGATATTGAAGCGTTTACAAAATTCTACAAAATTCATATCGGCTTCGAAATCTTTGCCGTCATATTCCGGAATATAAAAATGATTGTATAAGCTTTTATAAACCTTGTAAACAAAATCAGCGTCCGGTATCAGTTGAAGGTAATTTTGTTCAAAATATTTAAGATCATCATCGTCTGTTAAAATAATGGCTTCCGAGAGTTTACCATCGCGTCCGGCACGTCCGGATTCTTGCA
>JALWLE010000021.1 GCA_026996605.1 Flavobacteriales bacterium | reverse complement strand
ACAAGAAAAAACACCGGAAAATTTACGAAGGACTGGAAATGAATTTCGATTTGGACATCACGCCCGATGCTCAGGTTGAGATTTTGTTAGACCAAGAATTTAGCAGCACCTTAGTTGCTAAAGGTACCGGTTTGGTGCTGATGAATGTTAATACTAACGGACAATTTAATATTTTTGGGGATTTTGCAGTTGAAGAAGGGGTTTATAATTTCAAATATGCAGGTGTCATCGATAAAAAATTTGTGGTTGAACCCGGTAGTTATATCAGTTGGGAAGGCGATCCGTACAATGCGACTTTAGATATTAAGGCAATGTATGAAACTTTTGCCGACCCTACGGTTTTATTGGCAGATCAAGGACTTACCGCTAAAAAAATGCCGGTAGAAGCCATTATTTATCTGAAAGACCGCTTAATGAAACCAACTATTACGTTTGATTTGAAATTACCCAAAGCTAATGCGGTTTTACGTTCACAAGTTGATTATATTTTAAGCGACCCCGATAAAAAAACCTTGCAAGTGCTGTCCTTATTATCTTTTGGTGATTTTATCAATGAAAACGATTATAATTTATCAAAAAGAGCCAGTGAAGGCGTCGTCAAAACTTTTACTGAAAAGGGCTTAAACATATTAAACGGCTTAATGGCACAAGATGACAAATTTCAAGTCAATCTCAACTACACACGTGGCGATGAGAATATTGAAAGGAATATTGTTACCGACCCGCAAGTCGGTTTGAGCTTGATTACACAAATCAATAAAAAAGTGTATATCAATGGTAAAGTGGCAATTCCGGTAGGTCGTTATACCAAATCGTCTATAGTTGGTGATGTGGAATTAGAGGTCTATTTAGATGAAAAAGGTAATTTGATTTTCCGTGTGTTTAACAAACAAACCGAGTTGGAATATATCGGTCAACAAGAAGGCTATACACAAGGTATCGGCATATCTTACCAAGTTGATTTTGATACTTTCGCAGATATTTTAAGAAAATTTGGGATTTCCGTAAAAACTGACAAGTAAAATTATTTTTTTTATAAAAAATTCTATTTTTTTGAAAATTTATTATGCACGCATAATAAATATTCGTATCTTTGAGACGAAAATGAATAAGGCGTATGATAAAAGAAAAAACAACCGATCAAATTATCCGTGAATTATGGATGGCAATTACCAAATTATATAATGAAAAAGCTGTTAAATATGGTGGTACCATGGCGATTGGCTATGTGCTATTGAAAGTTGACCCGCAAGTAGGAACCCCGTCAACGGCATTGGCACCGATGTTAGGAATGGAAACGACGAGTTTGTCACGGACACTGAAGAAAATGGAAGAAAAAGGTTTGATTTTCAGAGAACGCAATCCGTATGATGGTCGCAGCGTATTGATAAAATTAACAAAATACGGTCGCGAGATGCGTGACAAATCCAAAGAAACCGTTTTGAAGTTTAATGAAGTTATAAAAGACCAAATAGGCGAAAAAGAATTGGAAGTTTTTAGAAATGTATCGCAAAAAATGTTAAAAATAGTTAATAATCGTGAAGTGTTTTAATGTTTAGTGGAAAGCAAAAAAGTGGAAAGCGAAAAAGCAATAAAGTGCCAAGTGCGACATCGGTATCGGATACCGACAATTGTCGGTACAGGCTATCGGACATCCGACAATATAATATATGATAAGAAATAATAGTAATTGAAAAATAAATATATTATCAATTCATCAATATCATCAATGTCATCAATTCATCAGTATCATCAAATAATCATAATCAGTATAACTAAAAACAAAGTAGAAATTAGAAATTGGAAATGTAAAGTAATCATCAAAGAGAAAGACAAACAATGAAGTGCAAAACTGCACTTGGCACTTTCCACTTGGCACTTTCCACTCATATAACCAAATAACCAGTATAACCAAATAACCAGTAAAAATGAAAAGACGTATAGAAAAAGCAGCAGTAATCGGTTCAGGCATCATGGGTTCGGGCATAGCTGCACATCTGGCAAATGTCGGTGTGCAAGTCTTATTGCTCGACATTGTGCCACGAGAATTAACCGAACAAGAAAAAGCCAAGGGCTTGACTATGGAAAGCCCGGCTGTGCGGAATCGTATAGCTACTGATAATCTTAAAAAAGCTATGAAGTCTAAACCGGCTTTGTTTTATGACAAATCATTTGCCGAACGTATCACAGTCGGTAATACTGAAGACGATATGAACAAAATTGCCGATGTCGATTGGATAATAGAAGTCGTTCCGGAACGATTAGATATTAAAAAAGAGGTGTTTGACCAAATTGAAAAACATCGCAAACCCGGTACCATTGTGTCATCGAATACTTCGGGAATTCCTATTGCACTTATGGCAAAAGACCGTTCTGATGATTTTAAAAAACATTTTCTCGGTACCCATTTTTTTAATCCTGTACGTTATTTGCGTCTTTTAGAGATTATTCCTACCAAAGAAACGGATCCTGAATTAGTCGAATTCTTTTTGGAATACGGCGACAAATTTTTAGGAAAAACCACTGTGCTTGCCAAAGATACCCCCGCATTTATCGGTAACCGTATTGGTGTTTACGGCATTATGGATATATTTCATTTGGTAGAAACCGATGATTATACCGTTGAAGAAATTGACAAACTAACCGGTCCTGTCATCGGCAGACCAAAATCGGCAACTTTTAGAACAGCTGATTTGGTCGGATTAGACACTTTGGCGCACGTCGCAACCGGCTTGTATGAAGGCGTGCCGAATGACGAAGCACACGATTTGTTCAAATTGCCCGATTATGTTCAAAAGATGTTGAAAAACAACATGTTGGGTGATAAAACCGGACAGGGATTTTACAAAAAAGTAAAAAAAGACGGTAAAAAAGAAATTTTAGCACTCGATTTAAAAACGCTAGAATATCGTCCTAAACAAAAAGTAAAATTTGATACTTTGTTAATGACACAAAACATTGATAAAGTCAAAGACCGCTACAAAGTTTTGGTCAAAGGTAAGGACAAAGCCGGTGATTTTTATCGTAAAACTTTTAGCGGGTTGTTTTCGTATGCATCACATCGTATTCCCGAGATAGCAGACCATTTATACCAAATTGATGATGCTATGCGTGCCGGTTTTGGTTGGGAATACGGACCCTTCCAAATTTGGGACGCTATCGGTGTTGCTAAAGCAGTCGAAATGATGACCAAAGAAGGTAAAAATATCCCCGATTGGGTAACACAGATGCTTGCCAATGGTGTAGAAAGTTTTTATACCGTTAAAGACGGCGCAACTTATTATTACGATATTCAAAAACAAGCGTACGAAAAAGTGCCGGGTCAAGATGATTATATTTATCTTGACAATTATAGAACTACCAATACACTTTGGTCCAATGATGATGCGTCTATTATCGATTTAGGTGACGGTATTATTGATATTGAGTTCCATTCCAAAATGAATACTTTGGGCGTAGGCGTTATTGAAGCCATTAACCGTGCGATTAATATGGCAGAAGAAAAATATGACGGATTGATTATCGGTAATCAAGGCGCACAATTTTCAGTAGGTGCCAATTTGGCATTGGTTTTAATGTTGGCGGTTGAGCAAGAATGGGACGAACTCTATATGGCGGTTAAAACTTTTCAAGATACCGCTATGCGCGTTCGATATTCAAGTATTCCGGTGATTGTGGCACCGCATGGCATGACTTTCGGTGGTGGTTGCGAAATTACCTTGCATGCCGATAAAGTGGTAGCGGCTGCCGAAACTTACATAGGTTTGGTAGAAGTTGGTGTCGGATTGATTCCTGCCGGTGGTGGTACCAAAGAATTGGTTTTACGTACTTCCGATAGTTTAGTAAAAGGCGATGTCGATATCAATCGCTATACCGAAGCCTTTATGAATATTGCCACGGCTAAAGTAGCCACAAGTGCTTATGAGGCCTTTAATTTGGGCTTTTTGAAAAAAGGACGTGATGTAATTGTCCTAAATAAAGACCGTCAAATTGCAACAGCCAAACGTCATGCCTTACAAATGGCACAAGACGGTTATGTTAAGCCCATCAAACGAACCGATATCAAAGTATTGGGACAAGAAGTGTTAGGTACATTTATGGTAGGTGCTGACAGTATGAAAGCCGGAAATTATATTTCAGAACATGATCAAAAAATTGCCGACAAATTGGCTTATGTTATTGCCGGAGGCGATTTGTCCGGTCCCGGAAAAGTCAGTGAAGATTATTTGATAGAACTCGAAAGAGAAGCCTTTTTAAGTTTGCTTGGCGAACGTAAAACTTTGGAACGTATCGAACATATGTTGAAAACAGGTAAACCGTTGAGAAATTAGTTGAGATTTCTCACTACGTTCGAAATGACAACGGTTGTCATTTCGACAGAGCGAGGAACGAGCGACGAGAAATCTTAATATTGAAAAGATTAATTATAAATGAGATTTCTCACTACGTTCGAAATGACAATAAGTATCAAATAACCAAATAACCAGAAAACCAAAAAAAATGAAAGAAGTATATATAGTAAAAGGATACAGATCAGCTGTCGGAAAAGCCAAAAAAGGCAGTTTTAAAAATTATCGCCCCGACGATTTGGCAGCTGATGTCATTAAATATCTGATCAAAGAAATAGAACAGGAGAGTGGTGGCAAATTCAATCCCGAAATGATTGACGATGTCATTGTAGGGAACGCCATGCCCGAAGCGCAACAAGGGCTTAACATGGGGCGAATGATAAGCTTAATGGGACTGGACACCATTAAAGTACCCGGACAAATAATGAACCGTTTTTGTGCCAGCGGTTTGGAAACCATTACGACGGCTATTGCCAAAATACAAGCCGGACACGCTGATATTATTATAGCCGGTGGTTCTGAAAGTATGTCTATGGTGCCTATGGGTGGCTTCAAACCATCGTTGGCTTACAGTGTCGTTAAAAACGGTCATCCCGATTGGTATTGGGGTATGGGGTTAACGGCAGAAGAAGTGGCTAAAGAATACAATATTTCCCGTGAAGAACAAGACCAATTTGCTTACGAATCGCATATGCGTGCGGTAAAAGCCATTAAAGAAGGTAAGTTTAAAAACCAGATTGTACCGGTAGAAGTAGAAGAAATCTATTTTGATGCTAAATCCGGTAAAAAGAAAAGCAAAACTTTTGTCATGGATACCGATGAAGGACCACGCCCTGATACGACTTTGGAAAAATTAGCTAAACTGCGTCCCGTTTTCGCACAAGGCGGAACGGTTACTGCAGGAAATTCATCTCAAACATCAGATGGTGCCGCATTTGTCATGGTGATGTCCAAAGAAAAAATGGAAGCACTCGGCTTAAAACCTTATGCCCGTTTGGTAGATTATGCCGTTGTGGGTGTGCCACCGCGAATCATGGGTATAGGACCCCTTTATGCCATACCAAAAGTTTTGGAAAAAGCCGGTATGACCAAAGATGACATCGATTTGATTGAACTGAACGAAGCATTTGCATCGCAATCGGTGGCAGTTATTAAAAATCTGGAATTGGATACGTCAAAAGTCAATATCAATGGTGGCGCTATATCATTAGGACACCCGCTGGGTATGACCGGAGCAAAATTAACAGTTCAGATATTAGACCAGTTAAAACAAACCGGAGGCAGATATGGTATGGTAACCATGTGTGTCGGTGCCGGACAAGGAGCCGCCGGGATATTCGAGTTGTTATAAATTGATAATTATGATAATATAAATACCGGCGTTTCGGTACATTCCGTCACGATTTTTGTCGTGACGGAACACTCAACGACCTACTTTAGAATAAATAATTTACTATAAAACAGAATCAAAGGTGGTTGAGTGTTCCGAATGCAGAGTGGAATGTATCGAAACCACCGATACCAAATAACCAGATAACCAATTAAACATTAAATAAAAATGAAAAAAGGAGCAGATTTTATCATAAAAGACTATAAAGCCGAAGACATCTTTACATTAGATGATTTATCGGAAGAACAAAAAATGATGGCAGATGCCGCTACGGAATTTGTTGACCGTGAAATGATGCCGGTCAAACCCCGTTTTGAAGACCACGATTATGATTTGGTATTGGAATTGATGAAAAAATCCGGTGAAATGGGATTTCTTTCCGTAGGTATTCCCGAACAATATAATGGTATGGGAATGGATTTTGTTAGTACTATGCTGGTATGCGATAGAATTTCCGGCGCAACGGGTTCATTTGCAACAGCCTACGGCGCTCACACCGGTATTGGTATGATGCCGATTTTTCTGTATGGAACCGATGAACAAAAAGCCAAATATTTACCCAAATTATCTACCGGTGAATGGATTGGCGCTTATGCTTTGACTGAACCGACAGCCGGGTCAGATGCCAATGCCGGTAAAACGACAGCCGAACTGTCAGAAGATGGCAAACATTGGATTATCAACGGACAAAAAATGTGGATTAGTAACGCCGGATTTGCGCATACATTTATAGTTTTTGCCAAAATAGTTGAAAACGGACAAAAAGATGATAAATTAACCGCTTTTATCTTTGAATATGACCCTGAAAATCCCAATGGTTTTAAATTGGGCGAAGAAGAACAAAAACTCGGTATTCGTTCGTCATCAACTCGTCAAATTTTCTTTAGTGATACCAAAATTCCGGTAGAAAATATGCTCGGCAAACGCCAAGAAGGTTTTAAAATTGCCCTAAATGTTTTGAACATTGGTCGGATTAAACTTTCTGCGGGTATCGTTGATGCCATGCGTCGCATTATTACCGAAAGTATTAGTTATGCCAATGAACGCAAACAATTTGGGCAACCTTTGATAAATTTTGGTGCTATTAAAAAGAAAATTGCCGAAATGACGACCAAAACTTATGTGTCTGAATCCGGTATTTATAGAGCGGCAAAAGATATCAGCGACCGTATTGCCGAATATAAAGCGGAAGGTTTGTCAGAAGAAGCTGCTGAAAAGAAAGCTTTTGAAGAATATGCCATTGAAGCCGCAATTTTAAAAGTTTATGTGTCCGATGGCACTCAATTAGTCTCTGACGAAGGTTTGCAGATATTTGGTGGAATGGGATTTTCAGAAGATATGCCCATGGAAAGTTGGTGGCGTGATGCCCGTATTACCCGTATTTACGAAGGTACCAACGAAATTAATCGCTTGCTAACCGTTAGTATGTTGTTGCGTAAAGCCATGAAAGGACAACTGGATTTATTGGGACCGGCAAAAGCTGTAGCCGGCGAATTGATGGGTATTCCGTCATTTGATAAACCGGAATTTAAAAATCCTTTGGATGAAGAATTGGAAATGATCAAACGCTTGAAAAAAGTCTTTTTGATGATAGCCGGAACCGGTGCGCAAAAATTCGGTGACAAGCTCGGCGGACAACAACAATTGGTTTTAGATGCCGCCGATATTTTGATTGAAATTTATATGGCGGAAAGCACCATTTTGGCAACCCAAAAGAAAA
>JALWLE010000020.1 GCA_026996605.1 Flavobacteriales bacterium | reverse complement strand
CTGCTTTCATTAAGAAGTTTTAATACGATTGCAGTAGAACTAAGAGCAATGGCAGAACCTATTATTAATGAAACTCTCAAATCAATTTTAAAAACAATCCAGAAAAAAAGACCGAAAACACCGCTGACAATTGCCATTTCGGCAAAACCGAACACAAAAACTTCTTTTTTCATAGATTTTAATTTTTCAGGCGAAAATTCAAGCCCGATCATAAACATTAAAAAGACTATACCCATCTCAGCCACGATCTCTATTGTATGGTGATCTAAATGAAAAATATTAGAAATTATAATCCCGGTAAAGATATATCCGATAATCGGTGGAATTTTAAGTTTTGCAAAAGGAATATTAAATAAAAGTGCAATAAACAGTATTACAATTAATATCAAAACCGGATTAGCCATTAATCACCTTGATATATACTTTCCTCTCTCTTGGTCCGTCAAAATCAACAAGGAAAATACCCTGCCACTCACCAAGTATTACATTAGCATTATCGACTATCAGAGTGATATTGCTTCTTAAAAATGCCGCTTTCAAATGCGCTCTTGCATTATTATGCTGATAATCCCTAAAAGGCACAATATCTTTTAGCATTCCGAGTAAATCTCTTTTTAAACTCGAATCAGTTTTTTCAAAAATAATAACACTTGCTGTTGAATGCGGACAAAACACAGTTACTATTCCATCTCTCACACCGCTTTTTATAACCGCTTCTTTAACATCTTTTGTAATATCGATAACCTCCGATTTATATTTTGTTTTTATTATTAACTCTTGCATTTTTCTCCTTTGTTAAAAATTCTTTTAAAAGTTTGTATTCTCTTTTATCAAAATATCTTGTTTTTCCTGTTGGAAGCGCATTTAAACTCACCCATCCGTAAGAGAGTCTTTTCAAATCAAGCACATCCCTTCCGAAATGCGCGAAAAACCTTCTTAACTCTCTGTTTTTACCCTCACCTATTGCAACTTTGAGAGTTGAATATTTAGGGGAATTTTTAATTATCTGATAACTCAAAAACGGTTTTAATTTTATTGAGTTGATATCTGTTTTATCATGTGCACCTTCAACTCCCACTTCAACACCTTCCATCATAGCCGTTTCCATTTCGGGAGTAATATCTCCTTTTATTCTCAGTTTATAAACTCTTGGCAAATCCGAATTCATCAATGCATGTGCCACTTTTGGCGAATCTGTGAGAATCAACAATCCTTCACTGTTAAAATCAAGTCTTCCGACCGGTATAAAATGTTTAAATTTTTTAGGAAGTGAATCATAAATTGTTTTTCTTCCCCTGTCATCTTTTTTCGTTACAAGCTCTCCTCTTGGCTTGTTATAAACAACACATGTGTATTTCGTGCTTTTTTTAACAGGCTTGCCGTTTACGGATACTTTATCCCCTTCTTGCACTTCAAAACCAGGTTCTTGAATTATTTTACCGTTTACTTTGACTCTTCCGTCAAATATCAGTTTATCCGCGTCTCTTCTTGAATAAGTCGTATGATGACTTATAAATTTGTTTAATCTCATTTACTCCCTTTAACTTTAATTAATAACTATAGTTGCAAAGCAAGAAGCTGTGAAGGATTTTTCTACTTCCTACTTCCT
>JALWLE010000019.1 GCA_026996605.1 Flavobacteriales bacterium | reverse complement strand
TTAAAAAACATAGATTTGTTGGTTATCAACAGCTTGCATCACAAACCACATAAAACGCATTTGAATTTGGAAGAAGCACTCAAAACTATTGAGAAAATTCAACCCAAACAAGCTGTCTTAACCCATATTAGTCATCATATGGGCTTATATGACGACATCAACTGCCAATTACCAGAAAATGTCCAATTAGGCTATGACGGTTTGGTTTTGAAAATTTAGACCTATCAGATTTTAAAAATCACAGGTCTTTTACTTTCCTTGACCTAATAGGTTTTCAAAACCTGCTAGGACTCTTAATATTACCAAAAAATTGAATAATTTTCTTCTTGTATAGGTATAATATTTTTTTCCTCAACTCCTCAAATTTAATGCACAAATCTGATATGAATTAATGCAGAATCATTAAAGATTAAATCAATCTATGAAGCAGAACAAATCCTCATTTCCTCAATCCTAATTTGCCATAAAACCAAAAATTAAGAATAATATTCCGAATATATTTGTCATAGACTTATAAAAACTTATATTTGTCAGTGAAAAACCAATACATGATTATAGCTGAAAATTTACATAAAAAATACGGCACACTTGAAGTTTTAAAAGGCGTATCGCTTCATGTCAAGCAAGGCGAAGTCATATCGATTGTAGGACCTTCCGGTGCCGGCAAGACCACTTTGTTACAATTAATCGGCACTTTGGACCGCCCAACTAATCCAGATTATAAGCTGGTTATCAATCATACGGATTTAAAAGCCTTGAATGACAAGGAATTATCTAAATTCCGCAATAAAGAAATCGGGTTTATTTTTCAGTTTCACCAGTTGTTACCCGAATTTACAGCCGTTGAAAACGTCGCCATTCCGGCATTGATAGCGGGCTTGTCAAAAGATGCAGCTGAACGCAAAGCAGTCGAATTGCTTGATTTGTTAGGCTTATCGGCACGATTACACCACAAACCTGCCAAATTGTCCGGTGGTGAGCAACAACGCGTTGCCGTAGCACGGGCGTTGATTAATAATCCTTCGGTAATCATGGCAGACGAACCAAGCGGTAATCTCGACACCGAAAATGCCAAACAATTACATAAACTGTTTTTCGAATTGCGTGACCGGTTTAACCAAACCTTTGTTATTGTTACGCATAACGAAGAATTGGCAGAAATGTCCGACCGGAAATTAAGCATGCAAGACGGATTGATAATTGATTAAACTATGAGCTTTGAACACCCCGGCATATTATACGCACTGTTTCTGTTATTGATTCCTATCATCATTCATTTGGTGCGTTGGAAAAAATTTAAGACGCAAGTCTTTACCAATGTCGATTTTTTACAAGATTTGGAAATCAAATCCCGAAAAAGTCGCCGGCTCAAAGAACTCTTGGTATTGTTAAGTCGTTTGTTAGCACTCGCCGCCCTGGTTATTGCCTTTGCTAAACCTTATAAAGGCTCACAAGCGCAAGCTGACCAAATCAACAAGAGTCAAAATATTGTTTATTTGGACAACTCTTTGAGTTTAGATGCGCTGAAAGATAACACTAGTTTATGGCAGGATTTTAAGCAAGATTTGCAGCAAAATTTATCCGGAAAGGCAACCTATACCCTATTGACCAACAATGC
>JALWLE010000018.1 GCA_026996605.1 Flavobacteriales bacterium | reverse complement strand
ATTAAAAGATATAAACGAAAAAACAAGAAATTTTATAATAAAAACCGCTATTGTAATTTTCGTATACCGTGCAATGCCAAGTGTGGGTCCGGGGCTTCAATGGTGGGAGATTGACATACTTCATTTTGATAAGGCGTTTTTCGGAACCCTTTCACAAATAGGAGCGATATTATCAATTCTCGGAATGTGGCTGTTTAGTGATTTTATAGCCAAAAAACCGGCACATTATACGCTTTTATGGCTTACAATAATTACTACAATACTCTTTTTACCGATAATAGGACTTTATTATAATATTCCTCAAAGCCTGGGATTATCGCCTAAAACGGTTGCAATTATAGATACCGCAGTCGAATCTCCGTTTGCACAGCTTAGTATGATACCTTTACTTACACTTATTGCAATTTATGCACCGGAGGGTAAAAGAGCGACATGGTTTGCTTTGATGGCAAGTTTAATGAATTTGGCACTTACAGCAGGAGGGCTTTTGACAAAATACCTCAACGAAATTTTTCCAGTTTCACGTCAGGTTATGGAACACGGTAAAGTAATTGTTCCAATGGATTATTCAAATCTTGGAATTTTAATGATTATTGTAACGGTGCTTAATGTAACAGTGCCTGTTTTAACAATTTATTATTTAATGATTAGAAAAAGATGAGTGAATAGGTAGATGAGTGTATGGGTAAATGGGTAGATGAGAGAGTATGAAAAAGGAAGCAGGAAGTAGGGAGGAGGAAGATGGATAGCTTTTTATAAAGCGCTTTTGATTGTGTTTTGAAATATAAATATAATATTAATAAGAATTAATATGAAATTAACAAAACTTGATATAATTAGACTAAACATATTTAAAAACACAGGAGGTTAATATGGCAATTATAATGCTTATTTTAATGAATGTGGCAGTAATGGCCTCGATTTATTTATCTTTGTTTTTAATTGAACTGATTTTCGGTGTGAGAATTGACCCTCAAAGTGTATTAGGCCTTGCAGTTATTGCAGTAATTATCGGTTTTAGCGGAAGTATTATTTCACTCCTGCTTTCAAAATGGATGGCAATTAAAACAATGGGGGTCAGGGTAATTGAAAATCCGACAAGCGAAGCGGAAATATGGCTTGTAAACACAGTGGCAAAACTTGCAAAAAAAGCCGGTATTCCAATGCCCGAAGTTGGTATATTTAACGGACCTCCAAATGCCTTTGCAACAGGTCCGAGCAAAAACAATGCGCTTGTAGCCGTTTCTACAAGTCTGTTTGATATGATGGACACAAAAGAAATTGAAGGCGTAATTGCGCATGAAATTAATCATATAAAAAACGGAGATATGATTATAATGACACTTGTTCAGGGTGTGTTAAACGCTCTTGTATTTTTTATTTCAAGAATAATTGCCAATATAATTGCTCCAAAAAATGAAGAAGGTGAGCCAAATCCGTTTGCTTATATGGCAATATCTTTTGCGCTTGAAATTGTTCTTTCAATATTTGCAACAATGATTGCCATGTGGTTTAGCAGATACAGAGAATACAAAGCTGACAGCGGGGCAGTTGAAATTGACGGACCTGAGGGTATTTATTATGCACTTGCAAAACTTGGAAACATTCCAAAAGAGCAAGT
>JALWLE010000017.1 GCA_026996605.1 Flavobacteriales bacterium | reverse complement strand
AATCACATATTTTTTGAATGCAATCACTAAAATAAGTGAAAATATTTACATATCAAAAGCTGTGTAAGTTTTTCTTACACAGCTTATTAATGTTTCTTATTGAGAATTCTTTGCGGATTTAAGGTTTTATTGTAAAATGGAATTTTAAAATTATTTATCAGGTTAAAAACAAAACAATTTATATATTAAGAGTGTTCAACACAAGGCAAAATCCAAAACGAATTTCAAAATAACAGTCCTAGCTACGTCTGTCTCTCCCGCCAACGACAGCACCACAAATATCAACAATCAATGATCGTGATTCCCCGTCCCGACGCCGTTAGGGTCTCCTGCATCTGACGGCAAAAAAACAATGAATCCTCATTCCCCGCTCCGCCTTCGCCTTCATTCCGTTCTTGCAAGCCTTCAAAGGCAGTGATAAATTCACTATCTTTGCATATAAGAAAACTAATCTATACACACAAAAGAGAATACTAGCCTTTATAACCAATTTCGCACTTTCCTCTTTACGTTTTCCACTAAGCACTCAATACTTTCAACTCATTAGAGAAAGCCCAATCCGCTTCCGTCCTATATCTACACTGATAACTTTGACCTGCACTTGCTGGTTGAGCTGCACTATATCGGCGGGATTGCTGACAAAACTATCGGACATATTAGATATATGCACCAAACCGCTTTCTTTGATACCGATATTGACAAAACAACCGAAATTGGTAATATTATTGACAATGCCGGGATAAACGGCGCCTTCCTTGACATCATCAATGGTTTTTAAATCGGGACTGAATGAAAATACCCGTGCCTTTTGGCGGATGTCTAAACCGGGTTTTTCCAATTCTTTGACGATATCGCGTAAAGTTGGCAAGCCGGTTTTATCTGATACAAATTTCTGTAAATCAATATTTTGCAATAATTGTTTGTTTCCAATCAAATTTTTGACCGAAACGCCCAATGACTTTGCCATACGCTCAACCACCGGATAAGATTCGGGATGCACCGCCGAATCGTCCAGCGGATTGTCACCGTTTTTGATACGTAAAAATCCGGCTGATTGTTCAAAAGCTTTTGGTCCCAGTGCCTTGACTTTTTTCAATTCGTTACGATTTTGAAACGCACCGTGTTCACTACGATAGTCCACAATATTTTTAGCCAGCTTATCCCCTACACCGGACACATAGCGCAACAGATAACGGCTAGCGGTATTAACATTGACACCGACCAAATTTACCGCACTTTCCACGACATTGTCCAATTCCTGTTTGAGTAATGTCTGATTGACATCGTGTTGATACTGCCCTACACCTATGGATTTCGGGTCTATTTTAACCAATTCCGCCAATGGGTCTTGCAAACGTCGCCCGATAGATACAGCACCACGCACGGTTACATCTTTATCGGGAAATTCTTCACGTGCCACTTCCGATGCCGAATAAATCGATGCGCCGGCTTCATTGACCGTAAATACCGGCAATTCCTTGACAAAATCTATCTGCTTGACAAACTGCATCGTTTCACGATAAGCCGTTCCGTCACCGATACCAATGGCTTCAATTTTATATTTCTCAACCCAAAATTTGAGTTGCGCTGCCGCTTCTACACTGTTGTTTTGCGGCGGATGCGGAAAAATTGCCCCGTGGTGCAACAAATTGCCTTGCTTGTCCAAACAAACCACTTTGCAACCCGTTCTAAACCCCGGATCAATGGCTAACACCTGTTTTTCACCCAAGGGCGGTGTCAATAACAATTGGCGTAAATTTTTTGAAAAAACGGCAATAGCGGTGATGTCGGCTTTTTCTTTGTAAAAGTTAATGGTTTCCGTAGCAATAGACGGTGCCAGCAAACGTATGTAAGCATCGTTAATCGCCAATGCGATTTGTTCAGCGGTTTCGTTATGGTTTTTGATAAACCGGTTTTCCAGTTTATCTAACAAAAAATCCGTATCAACTTCTAATTTTGCTCTGATAAAGCCTTCTTTTTCTGCCCTTAACATTGCCAATAATCGATGAGACGGCGTACGTGCAAGCGGTTCTTCCCAATCGAAATAATCACGATAGGTTTGGGCTTTATCATCTGTATCTTTGTCTTTAACGACTTTGGTCTTAATCGCTGCCGAACGTTTGTAAGCACGTCGCACAACATTACGCACCCACAAATTTTCGTTTACCCATTCGGCTATGATATGACGGGCGCCTTCGAGTGCCGCTTCGGGGCTTTCAACATCTTTATTGACAAAATTTTCCGCCTGACCGTACAAATCATTCGTGCGTTGCGCCATGATGATTTTTGCCAAGGGTTCCAAGCCCTTTTGACGCGCTACATCAGCTTTGGTTTTGCGTTTCTTTTTGTAGGGTAAATATAAATCTTCCAATGCCGTAGCATCGTAAGTTTGCAAAATTTTAGCTTCCAATTCATCCGTCAAAACGCCTTGCTCTTCCAGTGCTTTTATGATGGTTTTTTGGCGCTTTTGCAGGTCGTCAAATTGTTTTTGCAACTTTTGTATGTCATATACCGCCACTTCGTCCAAATTGCCTGTTGCTTCCTTGCGATAACGCGAAATAAACGGCACCGTAGCGCCGTCATTGAGTAAAGTCAAAACGCTATCAACTTGTTTTTGTGGCAGTTGTGTTTTTTCCGAAATCAGTTGAACGATTGTCATAGGTCATTTTTTAGCGGGACAATATTACGAAAATATCTATAAAATTTACTATGGGATACAATGATGTTTCATTTTATAATAATGTCACCCCTTCGGGGTTCAATGGATTGTTTTTATTATTTTGTCTATAATAATGCCACCCCTTCGGGGTTTAAAAAAATCTAACATCTGACATCGCAAATCTGAAATCTGAAATGAATAATAATGTCACCCCTTCGGGCTGAAATTTTAGAACCCCGAAGGGGTGAAACGATAATAAAAATCAGATAAAAAATGCCATAAAATTCATTTTCTCAAAAAATATTATCTTTGAAATCCCCGAATTAAAATCTTTGGGGATTTTGTTTTATGATGAAAATACAGAAAGGTGATAAACGACTCATCAGAGCTTGGGCTTTTTACGACTGGGCAAACTCTGCCTATGCTTTGGTTATCAGTTCGGCTATATTTCCTATTTTTTTTGAAAAAGTTACCAATCGCAATGGTAATGACACCTTGCATTTTTTAGGTATGTCATTTAAAAATACCGAACTATACAGTTATGCCTTGGCTTTATCGTTTTTAATCGTGGCTTTTTTGTCGCCCCTGCTCTCTTCTATAGCCGATTATAGCGGCAACAAGAAAAAGTTTATGCAATTTTATACCTATCTCGGTGCTTTTTCCACTATGATGCTCTTCTTTTTTAAAGGTGCCGAAACGGTTTGGCTGGGGATTACATTTAGTGTTTTGGCGAGCATCGGATTTTGGGGCAGTTTGGTGTTTTACAATGCCTTTTTGCCCGAAATAGCCGAATATGAGCAACAAGACAAAGTCAGTGCCATGGGCTTTGCATACGGTTATGTCGGCTCTGTTTTGTTGATGATTTTTAATCTGACCATGATTTTACATCCCGAATGGTACGGCATTACTGACGGTACTTTACCGGCTCGTATTTCATTTTTAAGTGTCGGTATCTGGTGGATAGTTTTTTCGCAATACACCTTTTATGTCTTGCCCGACAATGTTTATAACGTCAAACCGCCCAAACGCAAAGGCTATTTGTTTAAAGGTTATACCGAACTCAAAGCGGTTTTCGGGCAATTGCTGCATTATCCGGCATTAAAACGTTTTTTAGCCGCTTTTTTCTTGTATAGCTTGGCAGCGCAGACTATTTTTTATGTAGCGGGCTTGTTCGGTAGTAAAGAATTGCAACTGGATTCCGGTAAACTCATCGCCACTATTTTGGTGATTCAGTTAGTCGGTATTGTTGGGGCTTTGGGTTTTTCACGTATCTCAAAAATCATTGGGAATATCAGAGCGCTGCAAGTAATTTTATTGATTTGGGTCGGTATTACCATTAGTGCTTATCTGCTGGATAAAAACAATCCGAATGTTGAAATGCAATTTTATATTCTCGGGGGCTTTGTGGGTTTGGTTATGGGGTCTATACAAGCCTTATCACGTTCGTCCTATTCTAAAATGCTTCCTGAAGATACGCATAAACACGCTACATTTTTCAGTTTTTATGATTTTGCCGAAAAAATTGCCATTGTACTGGGAACATTTTCATTCGGTGTATTGGAAGCTCTAACCGGCTCCATGAAGTCCGCTGTACTAATGATGTCCATCATATTTTTTGCTGCCATACTTATTTTAGCAACTATCAAGGATAAAAATATAGCCAACCGGTAAAAGTTAATTGGTCTAATTTTTCAATTTTTCTTAATGTATATAGATATAGAAACACAGTTTAAAATCAATCAAAACTATATCTTTTTGATTACTGCTTTTGGATAATTTTTTAATCTGACTTGAAGTGCTTTAGTGCTTTTATTGGCATAAAAATAATATTTGGCTTGTTGGTCATCGGGTGCTAACAAATCAAATTCCGTTAAAATACGTTTGGTTTGACGGGCAATAGCCATACCGGGGTCTATGATTTGTACTTGCTGTCCTAGTATTTTTTGCATCTGTGGTATCAAAAACGGATAATGCGTACAACCCAAAACCAGTTGATCGACATTTTTATCTAACATCGGTTGTAAATGTTTTTGCAACAACTCATAAGTTTCAGGGCTTTCCATACGGTTATTCTCTACAATTTCGACCAAACCTTTACCGTACTTACCAACTATTTCGATATCTTGTGTTGGAATAACTTGTTTAAGTTCTTCAAGCATAGTGCTTTCCAATGTGGCTTTTGTCGCCAATAAACCAATCACTTTTGTACGACTTTGCAAACCCGCAGGCTTGATAGCAGGTTGAATACGTATAAAAGGGATTTTATATTTTTGTCGCAAATGCGGAATGGCGTTTGTCGATGCCGTATTGCAAGCTACTACAATCAGTTTGACATTTTGGTTGAGCAGAAATTCCGTGTTTTTTTCACTTAAAGCAATAATCTCATCTTTTGACTTCTCGCCATAAGGGGCATTTTGGTTATCAGCCAAATAAATAGTGTGTTCATTTGGTAAGAGTTTTCGGATAGCTTGCCAAATACTGATACCACCTACTCCAGAATCAAATAGTCCTATGGGTTGACTATTCATAAAATTATATGTTTTTCTTATGTTTGGCATAGTGACGCCAACGGTCTATGGCTTGTTGCATATCATCCGGTATAGTACTGTCAAATTCTACAAATTTTCCTGTTGACGGATGTACAAAACCCAAAGTTTTAGCATGTAAAGCTTGGCGTGGCAATACTTTAAAGGTGTTATCAACAAATTGTTTATACTTGGTAAACGTAGTGCCTTTCAAAATTTTATCACCACCATAACGGACATCATTAAATAATGGATGTCCTATGTACTTCATATGCGCTCTGATTTGATGCGTACGTCCGGTTTCCAATTCCAATTCGACCAAAGTCACATAACCGAAACGTTCCAAAACCTTATAATGCGTTACAGCATGTTTACCGGTTTCACCGTCCGGGAACACCATCATTTGCAACCGGTTTTTAGGATTGCGCGCCAAATTTCCTTCTATAGTGCCTTCATCGTCAGGTAAGTCCCCCCAAACCAAGGCAATATATTTACGTTTAGATGTTTTATCGGCAAACTGTTGAGCTAATTTGGTGATGGCATTCTCATTTTTGGCTATCACCAATAATCCGGTTGTGTCTTTATCAATACGATGTACCAATCCGGGGCGATTATCAGTATTTTTAGGCAAGTTCTCAAAGTGATAAATCAAGGCATTGAGTAAAGTGCCGCTGTAATTACCGTGTCCGGGGTGTACTACCATACCGGCAGGTTTATTGACTACGACCAAATCGTCATCTTCATAAACTATATCCAGCGGAATATTTTCAGGCACCAATAAGTTCTCATATGGCGCGTAAGGCAAAACGATTTTGATGTCATCAAGCGGTTTGACTTTGTAATTGGGCTTTACCGGTTTACCATTAACCAATACGCCACCGGCTTTAGCAACATTTTGAATGCGGTTACGGGTTAAATTTTCTATTTTATCAGTCAAGTAACGGTCAATACGGATACTCCCCTGCCCTTTGTCAACGGTAAACGAAAAATGTTCAAAGAGTCTTTCTTCTTCCGGCAAATCATTAGTTTCCAAGGACATCGTCAAGTGTTTTTTGTATATCGGCATCCGGTTTATGGGTGTCTGATGACTCGGACTCATTTTGCTGATTACCTTCATCAACAGCACGCTTGCCATCTCCAATAATCAAATTAATCACGGAATTTTTAGGAATTTTTGAACCGTTTTTTAAAGTATCTTTTTGATGAATGGCTTTTAAAACAATTTCGGCAAAATAGGGTTGTGTCGTAATTTTACCTACTCTTAAACCCGATGCTTTGATTAAACTCATGGCTTGACGCCGCGATTTTCCGATAATTTCGGGAAATGAAATTTTAGCATAAGCATTATTATTGATTTTGACATATATCTTACGCCCTACTTTGACTTTATCATTTTTTCTGGGATTTTGCTCAACTATAGCATATTTCTTATATTTCGGATTGTAATCGACCGTGTCAATAACAACAATTTGCATCTGTCTGTCTTCTAATATTTTTTTGGCTTGTTCATAAGATTTATTAGACAAATTGGGTACCAAATGATAGTCATTGTGGTTGGTATAACTATTGAGATAAATTTTTAGACCAAAGATAATCAATACCAATAAAATAATAGCAGCAATTAAATTTTTTAAAAAAGTCTTACTCACGAGAAATTTAAAAAAGTCCATAAAAGTCGTTTGAAAATACTAATTGCAAAGTTAGTGAAAAATGTGGAAACATTATTTATAATCACGGGCGCCGAAAATTGCCGAACCGACTCTTATCAAATTGCTACCATTTTCAATCGCTATAGGATAATCGCCACTCATACCCATGGATAAATATTGAAATTCGGGGAATTGTGTACGGTAAGTTTCATAAAGCCTATGCAAAGTTGTAAACTCATTAGCCACTTGCTGTTTGTCAGAAGTATTGGTTGCCATGCCCATCAAACCTAGAATTTTAACGTTTGGAAAATTCCCTTGTTCATAACTTTGCATAATTTCGGCTAATAAAGCGTCATTCATACCGAACTTGGTTTCTTCACGGGCAATTTTTATCTGCAATAAAATATTAAGCTCTTTATCATGCTTACGAGCTTGTTTATCTATCTCTTTAAGTAATTTTAAGTTGTCAACCCCATGAATTAAATAGACAAATCCCGCAATATATTTGACTTTATTCCTTTGTAGATGTCCTATCATATGCCATTTGATATCCTTAGGTAATTGACTTTGCTTTTCTGTAAGCTCTTGTACTTTGTTCTCGCCAAAATGTCGTTGTCCGCAATCATAAGCGGTTTGAATGTCGGATACCGGTTTGGTTTTGGAAACAGCCACCAGAGTCACATATTCGGGGATACTTTCTTTGATTTTTTGTATGTTTTGACAGATATTGTTCATGATTGGTTTATTGATGAATTGGGTATTTGAATACCGGTGACTTCGGTACACTGTTCGCTAAGTTCTCAGCACTCAGTCACCTTTGTGTTGGGACACTCAGCCACCTTTGATTTTGTAAAGTAGGACACTTAGTGATACCGATGAACATCGGTATCGTACCGAAGTGACCGATTTTATACTTCGTGCTTTTTATTGATTTTATATTTCATAAATAAACAATCCTTTAAGCAGTCGCGGTTCAAGATACAAACTCTTATAAGGTACTTTAATGTTCTGTTGTATGGCATTTTCAATCTCTTCAAAATCCATAGGACGAATGATAAAACCAAATTTACAATTACCTTTATTTAATTGATTTTCGACACATTTTGTACTTCGTTTGCCGTCACAAAATTTAAATTCATCATAATTAATAAACACTTGATTATCAGTTATATCAGGCAAAATATATTCTTCAAAAATAAATGAATCTGGCAAAGTCGTATCAATGTGTTTTTTTGGTAATAATCTAAACTTACCATCCAGAGCATACAATAAAATCTCACCTTTTTGAGGTAATTCATAATCATCAACCGGTTCAATATTGAAATTTTTGTCAAGAAAACTGATAACTTCAACTGTTGATTTGGAATATTCAACCGGTAAACCTTTTTTGTATTCGTGTATTTTAACCTGACTTTGAGAGATCAGATATGCCGGAAAAAAGTTAAAGGCTTCTTGTCCTGAAAAAATTCGTTGAGCTTTTTGATGATTTTCCTTATAAATATTATGTAAAGCTTCAAAATTATTGTTATCGTCAATGATGTAAAATTTTTCGGCATGTTCATAAGCTTCTTTAATCAAGTTGATATCATCGGGATCTAAAACCTGCCAAACTTCATGAATATATCCGTTGTTTCGGGTAAATTCATAAAGCGGAATTTTAGATTTATACTTGCTAATAATATCGTCTATCTCATCAATATTTTCATGAACAACCGTAATAGGCTTTGAAACAAATCCGGTATGACTAACAAGTTTGGTCTTTTCTGCTACTGTTTCCGGTAATGATTTCTCTATTTTATGAATATGACCGGATTCAAAATCGCTATGTGGAATTTGTCCAACTATTCCGAAAAATTCATTTTTTTCATTGTCGATAATATTATATATGTAAAAACCCGGATTTTCATCGGTTTTAATAATGTTATTTCTTTTAAACTTTTGATATTGGCGTCTAATGGCTTTGTATTTCTTTATCCCTTCCAAACGTTTAATATATGGCTTGTAAAAAATATTATTAAACGAATACGGATTGCGACGAATAATACTATTGATATCACTCGAAGTTAATTCACAATCGTCTTCCGTCGGAAAAATACAAACTTTGTTTCGCAACGGATGGGTGATGATGATAGGAAATACTTGTGCCATTTTTTTGATTATTTGATGATATGGTTATTTGATGATCTGAGGAATTGAGGATTTATTCTACTTCATAGTTTGTTTTATGCTTTGATGAATATTTATTACTTCATACTGTATTTCTACTTCCAATTTGAGGAAATGAGGATTTATTTCATTTCAGATGTCAGATGTCAGATTTCAGATTTGATAAATTATTAAGTCTCAATTTTTCATTCTTAATTATTAATCTTCAATTAATTATTTATCTCTTATCCGACTAGCTTCTTACTTAATACTTTTGCAATCCATATTCCCCCGACAAAGTTGAGGTCGGAACGTTTCAAGGTTACGTTTTTAACTCAAATCATGAATCACCAAACCACTACGCAATTTTGGTTCAAACCAAGTGGTTTTGGGTGGCATAATGTTACCGGTG
Organism: Flavobacteriales bacterium; assembly: GCA_026996605.1. Lineage (GTDB taxonomy): Bacteria > Bacteroidota > Bacteroidia > Flavobacteriales > Flavobacteriaceae > WGBX01. The sequence goes on along the minus strand of JALWLE010000017.1, from coordinate 17,229 downwards.
TCGGCTATATTAATCAACTGTTGCATAGAAACGGGATACAGGGCAAAAGCCACTTTATAATCTCCTGAATCAACGCGTTTTTCCAACTCTTTCAACCCACGAATACCACCGACAAAATCGATGCGTTTGCTGGTACGTAAATCTTTTATGTTCAAAACCGGTTCTAAGATATGCTTAGATAATACACTGACATCAAGCTGATCAATCGGGTCGTTATCGTCGTATGTTCCCGATTTGGCAGTCAGCTTATACCAGTCGCCATCTAAATACATTGAAAATTCATGCAGTTTGGCAGGTTTATAAGCGTCTTTACCTATTTTTTCAATCTCAAAGTTATCTGACAATTTGCCTAAAAATTCTTCTTTGGTCAAGCCATTCAAATCTTTAACCACCCTGTTATAATCAATAATTTTCAGTTGGTTATCGGGAAAATGTACCGCCATAAAATAATTATAAGCTTCCGTACCGTCATGATTGGGATTTTGGGCTTTCTTTTCTTGCATAATTCTGGCTGCGGCTGCCGTCCGGTGATGTCCGTCAGCTACATAAGTATAAGGCACTTTTTCGGCAAACAGCTTTTCAAGACGGGCGTTGTCTGCGTCACTTTCGATTACCCAAAAATGATGTCCGAAACCGTCTTCGGCGGTAAAATCATAAACCGGTTCGTTATTTTTAACCGTTTTTTCTACTATTTCATCTATTTCAGGGACAGCTTTATATGAAAAAAATACAGGCTCGATATTGGCATTCAAATAACGGGTTAAAACCATACGGTCTTCTTCCTTGTCGGGACGGGTTAGCTCGTGTTTTTTAATCACACCTTCAAAATAATCTTGGGCTGCCGCTGCACCCACTATACCATATTGGGTTCTACCGTCCATAGTTTGGGCATAAATATAAAAATGTGGTTTATTATCTTGCACCAACCAGCCATTCTCTTTAAATTTTTGATAATTCTCAACGGCTTTATTGTAAACCGCTTCCGAGTGTATGTCCGTACCTTCGGGTAAATCTATTTCGGCTCTGGTAATATGTAGAAGTGACATAGGTTTGCCTTTTGCCATTTCGGCAGCTTCTTGTGAGTTCATCACATCATAAGGCAATGATGACACATCTTGTGCTATATCCTTTGGGGGTCTGTATCCTTTAAATGCTTTAATTGTTGCCATATTTTAGTTCAATTTGTATGTTAAATCATTATTTTCAAAAAAGTTTACGATTTGTTTGACGGCTGCTACACCGGCATTGATATTGGCTTCTGCGGTTTGTGCTCCCATTTTTTTAGGGGTAAAGAAAATCCGGTCAGCAAAACGGCTTTCAAATTCGTCTTTTTTATCAGGGGCAATATCCGAAATGTATTTAAAATCAGGACGTTCTTCCATAATTTGCAACAAACCGTCTTCATCTATTATTTCCTTACGGGCGGTATTGATTAAAACCGCATTTTCGGGCATTTGTTTTAGCAAATCGTAATTGATACTTTTAATGGTTTGCTTGGTAGCCGGAATATGCAGGGAAACATATTGCGCATTGGCATACATATCTTCTACATTTTCATAATCTTTGATACCGTCACGTTCTACAATTTCCGATGATACATAAGGGTCATGGGCTACCACATTCATACCGAAACCTTTGGCTATACGTGCCACATTTTTTCCAACATTGCCATAGGCATGAATACCAAGTGTTTTGGCTTTGAGTTCGGTACCGGGCTTGCCGTTATATTTATTACGTGCCATCATGACCATCATACCGAGAACCAGTTCTGCAACAGCATTGGCATTTTGTCCGGGTGTATTCATCACGACTACTTTATTTTGGGTAGCGGCTTCTAAATCGATATTATCATAGCCTGCACCGGCACGTACTACAATTTTCAGATTAGGTGCTTGGTCTAAAACTTCTTTATCGACCTTATCGCTACGGACAATGAGGGCATCTGCGCTTTTGACGGCATCGAGTAAGGCTTGTTTGTCCGGATATTTTTCCAATATTTGCATGTCATAGCCGGCTTGGTCGAGCAATGCTTTCATTTGTGAAATAGCAGCCGGCGCAAAAGGTTTAATAGTGGCGATTAATATTTTTTTCATTGATTGTTTATGTTTATTTGGTGATATGGTTATACTGGTTATTTGATGATATGGTTATTTGATTGTTTAATTCCGGTGGCTTCGATACATCCCGATTGAAATCGGGACACTCAGCCACCTTTAATTCTGCTTCAATTTATCCCTTAATCTACTCACTTAGCACTTTCTCCTTTCCACTTTTAACTAACTGACACGCTTTTCAAAATCTTGCATGGCTTTGACCAAGACTTCAACACTTTCTTTGGGCAGCGCATTGTAGGTCGATGCTCTAAATCCACCTACCGAACGGTGTCCTTTGATTCCTACTATACCTTGTTGAGCGGCATAATCCAAGAAATCTTGTTCGTGTTGTTTATAATCATCATTCATTACAAAGGTAATATTCATCAGAGAGCGGTCTTCCGGATTTGGCACGGCAGCTTTAAACAGTTTATTACGATCTATTTCATCATACAGCAAATTGGCTTTTTCAATATTTCGTTTTTGTGCCGCAGCAACGCTGCCGTTATTCTTGAGCCATTTCAAAGTTTGCAAAGCTGAAAAAACTGCCAAAACAGGTGGTGTATTAAACATGGAACCTTTGTCAATATGGGTTTGATAATTGAGCATAGTCGGGATATGACGATTGACTTTGCCCAAAATATCATCTTTGATGATAACAAATGTTGTTCCGGCAGGTCCTAAATTTTTTTGTGCGCCACCGTAAATCAAAGCATATTTTGACACATCAATCGGTCGACTGAAAATATCCGATGACATATCGGCAACCAAGGGTACCGGTGAATCGATATCTTCTTTGATTTCTGTTCCGGCTATCGTATTGTTGGTCGTGATATGAAAGTAATCGGCATCTTCCGGTATTTGATAATCTTTCGGAATATAATTATAGCCTTGCTCTTTACTACTTGCCACTACTGCCGTTTCACCAAAGCCTTTAGCTTCTTTAATTGCTTTGCTACTCCACGCACCGGTATCGAGATAAGCTGCTTTGGTATTCAACAAATTGTACGGCACCATGGCAAATTGCGTACTGGCACCACCTTGTAAGAATAAGACTGAATAACCGTCAGGAATATCAAGCAACTCCTTAAATAACCGTTGTGCTTCTTCCATAACAGCCACAAACTCTTTACTGCGATGCGATATTTCCAACACAGACAAGCCGGTTTCGGCAAAATTTTGAATCCCTTCAAGGGTTTTTTCAATGGTATATTGAGGCAGAATACTTGGTCCTGCATAGAAATTGTGTTTTTTCATCTGTTTATATTTTATTTTAACGTTATGGTCAGATGTAACCTTTGATGATTAAAATAATCATTACGTTGTGTGTTTAATTATTATTTTAATTATGTCGGTTTCATTGGAATTTAGTTTATTAAGTAAAAATAATGTATAGAAACTTTTAAAAAACTGATTTACGTCAGTTTTGTATATAAAAATAACATTTTTCATAAGATTTCTCTATTTATGAAAATCACAAAACTTGTTTAAATTGGAAAATTATGTATTTTTGCTATAAACGTAATTTCATTGAAAAATCTCATATTAGCTATTTTATCAGGTATTTTATTTTCACTGGGTTGGCCAACTTACGGCTACCCTATTTTTTTATTTTTGGCATTTGTGCCACTGCTTTTGTTGAGTGAAAATTTTTTAAAAAATACATCTCATAAATACTTTTTCTTATATGTTTACCTAGCTTTTTTTATTTGGAATCTTTTAAAAACATGGTGGATTATCAATTCAACAGTTGTTGGAGGGATGTTTGCCATTGTGGTCAATTCGCTTTTAATGAGTTTGGTCTTTTGGTCTTTTCATTTGATTAGGAAACGTTTACCGCAACGTATGGCTTTGGCATATTTGATATTTGTTTGGATAAGCTTTGAAAAATTCCATTTAGATTGGGATTTTTCATGGCCTTGGCTCAATCTGGGGAACGGGTTTTCCGAACAAACCGGTTGGATTCAATGGTATGAATATACCGGAACTTTTGGCGGTAGTTTTTGGATTTTACTAGTCAATATTATAGCTTATCACTATATCTCAAAATACCTGCAAACCAAAAATCGTAAATATTTAATAACCGGCGGTATCAAAGTGCTGTTATACATTATATTACCTATAGTGTTATCTCAAAACATTAAAACACAGTATAAAATCAAAGGACAAACTACCAAAGTGTCCATTTTACAACCAAATTTAGACCCATGGAAAGAAAAATTTAAGTATAATAATACGGAACTGACAGAGAATTTTTTAGAATTAGCCAATCCGGAAGCTGACTTGATTGTCGCACCCGAAACCGCAATCTCGCAATATATTGAAATTACAGATTTCAGCTATTCCCGTCCTTATTATTTGATGAAAGCTTTTTCTAAAAAGTATCATACCCACATTTTAACCGGTGTTGATTTTATACATTGGTATCCTAAAAACAGTCTAAACATTCCCGAAACAGCTAATAAAACCCGTAGCGGACGTTGGTATGATATGTATAATTCGGCAGTGTTGGTCAGTCCGGATGACAGTGTGCAAATTTATCACAAAAGTAAATTGGTTGTTGGTGCTGAATATACGCCTTTTAGAAAAATATTAGAACCTTTAATCGGCGATTGGGTCACTAAAACCATTGGCGTTTCCATGGGGTCCAATGTCTCACAAAAGGAACGCGGTGTTTTTAAAGTATCCGGTACCCCTATCAAAGTTGCCCCGATTATTTGCTACGAAAGTGTTTACGGTGCTTATGTAACCGACTATGTCAAGAAAGGGGCTAATTTGTTAGCAGTTATTACCAATGACGGTTGGTGGGGCAATACCGAAGGACACCGGCAACATTTGAGCATTGCCCGCTTGCGAGCCATTGAAAACCGGCGCGATGTGGTTCAGTCTGCCAATACCGGTATTTCGGCACATATTAACCAGCTCGGTAATATTGAAAAATCATTGGGTTATAACAAACGTGGAAATATTGATACAATTGTTCATCTAAACGAACAACAAACTTTTTATACCCAACAAGGTGATTATTTGGCGCGCGTAGCTATTTTTATGACGGTTTTATTGTTACTATACGCTTTATCCAAACATAAAGTATTTCTTCGTTTGTCTGCTTATATGGTCATGTTGTTTACGGAATTGTGATATAATTTTTTTCTACCGTACTTACTACTTGCAACTCACCTTCAACTTTTAACTTTCAACTCAAGTTATTCTTCCTGTAACAAACTTCCCAAATCATTCAACTTATTACGATAATCTTTCATAGAACGTTTTATCACTTCCATAGCTTCATCTGCACCATAAGTAGCAGTAATTTCGACATTACTCGGATTACCGGGTAAATCTTTATAAGTCAAAAAATAATGCTTTAACCTATCCACAATAATTTGTGGCAGTTCGCTCACATCATTATATATACCAAAAACAGCGTCGCCTTCTAATACCGCAATAATTTTATCATCCGCTTCATTGCCGTCTATCATTCTAAATCCACCGATGGGTTTAGATTGCACAATGATATCGCCATGAACAATTTCCTTTTCGGTCAAAACACAAATATCCAAAGGATCTTTATCACCGACAATGTCTTTTCGTCCGGTTTTTTCATTGGCATATTCCGCAACCAAATCAGCGCAATAAGTTTGCGGAATAAATCCATACAAACTCGGTACAACATTAGAATATTTTTGCGGGCGGTCAATTCGTAAATAGCCACTTTCCTTATCCACTTCATATTTTACGGTATCCGTTGGCACCATTTCTATAAAAGCCATCAAACTTTTCGGTGCATTTGGACCAATATTGATACCGTGCCAAGGGTGAGATTTGTAGCGTAACCCCATAAGCTTACCTATGGGATCCATGATTCTGTTGGTTGACATAATGACAATTTAAAATAACAATGCAAATTTACAAAAAACCATTTGAAATCAATCAGTTAAAACTTTAAAATAACTTTTGTCTTAAAATTGCCTGCAACTTAAAGGCACATTTAAAAAAAATATGTAATTTTACACAACTAAAAATCGATATTATGAAATTAAAACCCGGAATAGTTTACGGTCAAACCCTTCAATATTTATTTGCTTACGCCCAAGAAAAGGGCTTTGCCATACCGGCAGTTAATGTAACCGGATCCAATACCATTAACGCGGCGTTGGAAACCGCAAGAGATATGAAAGCGCCCATTATTATTCAATTTTCTAACGGTGGCGCACATTTTATGGCGGGCAAAGGCTTAGCCAACGATCACCAGCAAGCTTCCATAGCCGGGGCTGTTTCCGGCGCCAAACACATACACCAATTAGCAGAATTATACGGTGTGCCGGTTATCATTCATACCGACCATGCCGCTAAAAAATTATTACCTTGGATAGACGGGCTGCTTAAAGCCGGTGAAGACTTTTACAAAAAAAACGGCAGACCGCTTTTTAGTTCACATATGTTGGATTTGTCAGAAGAACCGATTGAAGAAAATATTGAGATCAGCAAAAAATATCTCAAAAAAATGAAAGATTTGGAGATGCATCTTGAAATAGAATTAGGTATTACAGGTGGTGAAGAAGACGGGGTCGATAACAGCGATGTCGATAATGCCCGACTCTACACACAACCGGAAGAAGTCGCTTATGCCTTTGAAGAATTAAGCAAAATCAGTCCGTTTTTTACAGTTGCCGCTTCTTTTGGCAACGTGCATGGTGTTTATAAACCGGGGAATGTGGAATTACGTCCCGAAATTTTGAAAAATTCGCAAAAATTCATTCAAGATAAATTTAATTTGGATGCGCTGCCTGTTAATTTTGTATTTCATGGTGGTAGCGGGTCCGAACTGAAAGACATCAAAGATGCCATTAGCTATGGAGTTATTAAAATGAATATTGATACCGATACCCAATTTGCCTTTACGGAAGGCGTTCGTAATTATTTTGACAAGTACAAAGACTATATCAAAACCCAAATCGGTAATCCGGAAGGTGAGGATTTGCCCAATAAAAAATATTATGACCCGCGGAAGTGGTTACGTGAAGCGGAACTGTCATTCAAAAAACGTTTATCGCGTGCTTTTGAAGATTTGAATAACGTCAATACAATAACTATTGACAAATAACAAGCAAATAAACAACTAACTAAACAACAATATTATGTCGTGGTTTAAAAGAAAAATAAAAGGAATCGTAACACCGACTTCCGAAAAAAAAGAAATTCCCGAAGGATTATGGTACAAGACACCATCGGGCAAAATAGTTGATAAAGATGTTTTGATAGAAAACTTATATGTCAGTCCGGAAGACGGTTATCATATGCGTATCGGCAGTGAAGAATATTTTGAAATATTATTTGATGACGGTAAGTATGAAGAACTTTGGAAAGAAATGAAATCCAAAGATCCCTTAAAATTTGAAGATACCAAAAAATACAAAGACCGGCTCAAAGCGGCTTACAAAAAAACCAAACTAAACGATGCCGTGCGTGTTGCTGTCGGAAAATCAAAAGGCAAGGATTTAGTGGTTGCGGCTATGGATTTTTCATTTATAGGCGGGTCAATGGGCTCAGTAGTCGGTGAGAAAATAGCCCGTGCTATGGACTATGCTACCGAACATAAAATTCCTATGGTGATGATTTCAAAATCCGGTGGCGCCCGTATGCAAGAAGCGGCTATTTCGTTAATGCAATTGGTCAAAACGTCTGCGGCTATTGCCCGCATGGGAAAAGCCAAAGTGCCTTATATTTCGCTTTTAACCGACCCTACAACCGGTGGTACAACCGCTTCGTTTGCCATGCTAGGCGATATCAATATAGCTGAACCGGGGGCATTGATTGGTTTTGCCGGACCACGCGTCATCAAAGACACCACCGGTAAAGATTTACCCGAAGGCTTTCAACGGTCGGAATTTTTATTAGAACACGGTTTTTTAGATTTTATCAGTCATCGTAAAGATTTAAAGAACAACATCAATCTCTATATCGACCTAATCTTAAACCAACCGGTAAGAGATTTAGTCAAACGAAACTAATTAATTTTGAATCAATTTTGAACTCTTTCCAAAAGCAAAGCTTTTGGAAAGAGTTGTTTAAAAACCTAAGCTATGAATAAGTTTGCAACAGTCATTTTAATATTTTTCGGATTAACATCTTGCCAGAAAGAAGTGCGAATTCAAGTCAATTTACCTGAAAAACCACAGCAAAATAAAGTACTAAAAGCACAAATTAACAATTTGAATCAATTGGATATCGACCAAATTTATGTGACTGTTGACGGACAAGAATTGAAAAAAATCCTTTATCAAAATCAAATAGAAATTAAACTCGATGACAAATTTAAACTAGGTAGCCATCAACTTACTTTTGATTTTATTACCGGCGACCAATCTGTAAAAAAAATCACTAAAAACATAGAACTTTATGCCGGTGTTTCACCCAAAGTCTTAAAATACAAACTCATTAATACATATCCGCATGATATCAATGCTTTTACACAGGGACTCGAATTTTATAAAGATACGCTTTATGAAGGTACCGGATTAAACGGAGAATCTAGCTTGCGAAAAACCGATTACAAAACAGGTAAAATATATAAAAAAATAGATTTAGACAGAAAATATTTCGGCGAAGGTATCAGTATTCTCAATGATAAAGTGTATCAACTGACTTGGCAAAGCGGTGTGGGATTTATTTATGATACCAATTTGAACAAAACAGGCGAATTCAAATACCAAAACAGTAAAGAAGGCTGGGGCTTGTGTAACGACGGGACTACACTTTACAAATCTGACGGTACTGAAAAAATTTGGCAACTTGATCCGGAAACTTTGGCAGAAAAAAATTTTATCAACGTCTATACTAACCGGCATAAAATTACCAGAATCAATGAGCTGGAATGGGTAAATGGAAAGATTTATACCAATGTTTGGCAAAAAAACGCCTTGGCAATCATCGATCCTAAAACCGGTGCTGTTGAAGGTATTATCAATTTATCCGACCTGCATAACAAAGTTACCAAACACCCGCAGTTAGATGTATTGAACGGTATAGCTTACGACAAAAAAACCGGACATCTATTTGTTACAGGCAAAAAATGGGATAAAATGTTTGAAATTGAGATTTTGCCTTAATTGTAAATCCTTATCTTTGTGCCAGATTTTTTATGCAAGAAGAATATGTCATATTAGTCAATGAAAAAGATGAAGTCATCGGGTATATGCCGAAAATGGCGGCGCACGAAAAAGCACTGCTTCATCGCGCATTTTCGGTCTTTATATTTAATGACAAAGGAGAATTGCTCCTGCAACAGCGTGCTGCACACAAATATCATTCACCACGTTTATGGACTAATACGGTTTGTAGTCATCAGCGTAAAAATGAAGATAATATTACTGCAGGGAAACGCCGTTTAATAGAAGAAATGGGGTTGACCACCAAACTTAAAGAAGTTTTTCACTTCATATACAAAACACCATTTGATAATGGATTAACCGAACACGAACTCGATCATGTAATGATTGGTTTCAGTAATACCAATCCTGTCATCAATCCGGACGAGGTAATGGCATATAAGTGGGAAAATTTGGATAATATAGCTAAAAGTATTCAAAAAAATCCGCAACAATATACGGAATGGTTTAAAATCATTTTTAAAAACTCTTTACATCATTTAAAACAAGAATTAGACAAACATTTTTTATTAAACCCTATCAAGTTTAAACCGATTTTTAAAGAAAAACCTTGGGGTGGTAACAAACTAAAAACTATTCTAAATAAAGATATTCCTTCAAATAAGACCGGTGAAAGCTGGGAAATTTCAGCATTGCCAAAAAATTTATCGGTTGTCCAAGAGGGGTATTTTAAAGGAAGAAATCTTCTAGAACTTATTCAAAAATACAAAGCATCTTTTGTTGGGAAAAAAAATTATAAAAAATACGGTGACAATTTTCCTTTGCTTATTAAATACATTGATGCTGCCGATGATTTATCCATTCAAGTACATCCGGATGACAATATGGCTCAAAAACTTCACAAGTCGTTTGGTAAAAATGAATTGTGGCATATTATACAAGCTGACGAAAATGCTTGTTTATACGTAGGATTTAAAAAAGGTATTACAAAAGATGATTATATCAAACATCTAAATAATGGAAACTTACTCCCGATTATTAATCGTATTCCTGTTAAACCCGGCGATAACTTTTATATTCCTGCAGGAACTTTACACGCCATAGGCAAAGGTGTTTTACTTGCCGAAGTTCAACAAACCTCGGATATTACTTACCGAATATTTGATTGGAACCGTAACGGATTAGACGGTAAACAGCGGGAACTACATACTGACGAAGCACTGCTAGTTTTGGATTTTGATGCAAAAATTGACAAAAAGACAGAGTCACGTATTGAAACTTCTTCTTTTAAAATAGATATGCTAGAATTAAATCAAAATTTTTCACAAGACATTTCAAATTTAGACAGCTTTATCATTTTAATGAATACAGAAGGAGAATTTGAAATTAATGGTTGTTCTTTTCAAAAGGGTGAAACTTTATTGTTACCGGCTATTGCTTCAAAATTAGAAATCACTACCTTACAAAAAGGACATATTTTAAAAATTTATCAGTAAAATGACAAAAAAAACAAAAGTAGTTGTAGGGCTATCCGGTGGTGTTGATTCAAGTGTTGCAGCCAAATTGCTCATAGATGAAGGTTATGAAGTAATGGGAGCATTTATGCTCAATTGGGACGATACCCGCTACACCATAACCGATGAAATGCAATGGATTAAAGATAGTGAAGATGCACGTAAAGTTGCCGAGACGCTCGGTATTCCTTTTAAAATTTTCGATTTTAAAGATAAATATTTTAAACGCGTTGTAGATTATATGTTCCGCGAGTATGAGCGCGGACGTACACCCAATCCGGATATTTTATGTAATCGTGAAATAAAATTCGATTTGTTTTGGGAAGAAGCCAAAAAATATGGCGCCGATTTTGTAGCAACAGGACATTATGCTCGCAAAGGTCAAATAGACATAGACGGACAAACTTACTACCGTTTACTTTCGGGTATAGACCCTAAAAAGGACCAAAGTTATTTTTTGGCACAGCTCAATCAAGAACAGCTTAAACACGCTCTGTTTCCTATAGGCAAACTCGAAAAGCCGGAAGTACGCCGTATTGCCAAAGAAGCCGATTTTGTAACGGCAGAAAAGCGAGACAGTCAAGGATTATGTTTTGTAGGAAAAGTCAATTTACCCGACTTTTTGCGCCAACAACTCGAACCAAAAGAAGGCGATATTATCGTTATTCCGAGAGACTATTACGACCGCTTTGAAGCACCGGATAGTTTTGAAAACGAACGTCAACGACTGGAATATTTAGGACGCACATACAACTATAAACCGGAAGACGGTAAAGTCGTCGGGAAACATCAAGGAGCGCATTATTTTACCAAAGGACAACGTAAAGGACTCAATATCGGAGGATTTAAACAACGCACCTTTGTCATCGATACCGATGTGGTCAATAATATTGTTTATATCGGTGAACATTATACACATCCGGGCTTATATCGCAGTGCATTGAAAATTACTAATGACGAACTGCATTGGGTTCGCCCTGATTTGGCATTAAAATCCGGTGAAACCATAGACGTCGATGTCCGTTACCGGCATCTGCAACCCTTGCGCAAAGCCCGTTTACACCAATTTGACGATGTCCTTTGGATAGAATTTTTTGAACCCCAACAAGCCATAGCCGAAGGGCAATTTGCTGCTTGGTACCTAGACGATGAGTTAATTGGTTCCGGTGTAATTAGTTGAAAGTGGAACGTAAGCGACATCCCGTACCCGAAGGGAGCGGTATTGAAAGTTAAAAGTTTAAAAAAACGGCACCGAAAATTCGATGCCGTTTAATTTAACAGGTTGATTAATTTTAATTTTTAGCCAAACCTTTAACATCGGTTACTTGTCCGTCGGTTACCAAAGCTACCGAATACACACCGGCAGGGTAATTAGACATATCAATATTGATGGTATCGGTATTGACATCTACCACATAGTTACCGACTACATCATTGTTGCCCGACACATTGATCAACATCAAATAGGCGGAACTACCTTCATTGATTTTGTAAGTTACTTTCAGATTGTTAGAAACAGGATTAGGCATCAGGCTGACAATTCTGTTTGGTTTAAGCTTGATTTCAACCTCTTTATAATCTTTAAAACCGTCAGCGGTGGCTATAACTTCTAATTTGAATTTTTTAGCCATATCCGCCGAGACGGTCATATCTTTACCTTGATAAACCAGATTGCCTTCCATATCATACCAATTGTAAACTGCTGCTTCACCGATATTTTCGGCGCTTAAAGTAACGAGATCACCTTTATCTACTTCCTGATTTTGGGCATCAGCTATAAATATAGGTCTTGGTTTTTTCTGAATGATAAAGGTTTCACCACCGACAATTTTACCGGTTTGGGAATCAAGCTGTATCAAATGATATTTAAACCGGTCTTTAGCGGTTATTTTTTTGGTTAAGAAATTAAAAGTCAAGGTTAATGCACCAATTCTTTCGGATTAAATGCCAAGTTATCTAACAGCACATTGTCTCCTTTGACTATTTTCTTTTTATCATCAGCCGTGCTTTCCAATTCTTCGGCTATTTTACCACCACGCACCCAAGCTTCATACAGATTGGGACCCATTTTAAGTTTGACTTCGGCTTCATCAAATATAGGATTTCCTGATTCACTGTCATCTTTTATTAATTCTAAATAGTATAAATGAGAGCTGTCTGACCAATTACTGACCACAACGGTTCCGGTTAAGATATTATGTGGTAGATTGGGATCGACATCGATAACCGTCACATTTTTCCAAGCAATATTGTTGTTATTGGCGACATTTGCCGGTAAGTCGGTTGTTTCGGTAAATGTCATCTGGTCATTGGGTGACACAATTCGAGCCAACAAACAGAAATGCCAAGTTCCGGCAGGACTTTGGTCATAATTAGCAACATCGGGTATATGCCATTCTATTTTGACGATACCTTGTTCGCCGGGTTGTAAAATAGGAATGTCAGCCACACCGATTTCACCACCTCCAACAGATCCATTAGGATTGTTATATTGCCCTGTCCAAGGGGTTTCCCACGATAAATCCGTATTGGAATTTGCCCAATACAAATGCAACTTTTCTTGAGCGGTCGAAGCTACATTACCACGGTTGGTAACGCGGACATAAACATAGACCGGATTGGTGGGGTGATATTCCGGATTTTCGTGTTGGGTATCGCCATCATCGTGATTACGAATCCATATATCCTCACTTTCCCAAAATCTTTGTGTAACGGTATTGGGTTCAACACCGGTATCCGCAGGGGAATCTTTGACCATTAAATCCATTTGGTTTAACGATTCATAGGCGCCGGTATTTTGCGCGTTGTAGCGCGCTGTGCCCCATTCTATTTTATCGGCATCACCGGTGGTTTTCCAAGCGTAAATAGTGGCATCATCATCTGCTATGACTACCTCATTTTTGCCGTCATTATCTATATCCCCAACATAAGGTGATCGAGCAAAATTTTTATTAGCATCCAATTCCGGAATATGCCAACCACCGCAAAGTGTACCGTCTAAATTATAAGCATCTAAGAAATATTTTGCATTGATAACAATTTCCATATCGGCATCATCATCGACATCGGCTATAATGGGTTCGCCGATAGCATTACCGGATATATCGATGTCATATCTATTGGTATTTTGGTTAAAAATACTTATTTGTGAACCATTGGCTACTACTACTTCTGGGAATCCATCACCATCAATATCACCCATAGAAAAACCACTTGGATTGTCGATTTGTATATTGCAAGTGTTGTTATTACCCCAAGCGCCGGGAATAAAACTACCATCTTGTTGCAATCCATATAGATTATATTCATTTACATTATTAACACTTAAAACAAAAATATCCTTAGTATTATCTTGATTAATGTCACCTAATATAACAAAACGATCTTTAGAATCAGCTGTTGTTGTACCATTCAATTCTTTGACAAAAACCGTTTCAAAATTAGTGCCGTTGTAATGAGTATAATAAACAGTACTGTGGTTATTATGGTTTTGATCTTTTTGAACGATAAATACAACCTCGTTGTTACCATCATGATCTAGATCTCCTACAGCAGCTACTGTTTCTGCTAAATCATTTGAATTATCAATTCTATTATTATAAAGTTCTTGCGTCGTGCCACTATCATAAATATGAATAGCTTGCCCTTCATCAAATACTACAATTTCTTTAGTGCCGTCATTATTCATATCAGTCAAAATAGGCGATTTTCGAGCATTATGCGGCAAGTCGATATAACCGGTACCCCATAATTCATCCGGCATATCTCTGTTATCATTTGGGTATGAATCAATTGTTCTATAACCAAATAGATGATAAGGTGAATAGCCGGAAGCAAATACTTCAGCATGTCCATCATTATCAATATCATATAAAGCCGGTTTGTAATATATAGGACTATCAGTTTCTGCAAATTCCATCAGATTAGTAGTATTTCCATCAAAATTAAACAATTCTTGTCCCTGATTATTATAAGCCAACAAACGTCCTTTTTCTTGAGTGGACACTCGCCAATCACCCATACCTACAAATATTTCTTTACTTCCATCTGTATTGATATCTAAAACAGTTGGTGATGATACTCTTCCCGTAATAAATGTATGCTGCACCGGAAAACCGGTTAATAAAGGTAATGTAGTCCAAGCTTTATAGCCTTGAACTCGATGCCCGTTATTATAATTAGGATTGGTCAATAATTGTTCTAAAGGAATTTCGTTATTGGTTAAACTGACGGCGCTGATTTTGTAGAAGTATGTATGCGCTACAGCAACATCCGTGTCTTCATACATACTAGAACCGGTTATAATTTGTGGATTCACCTTGGTATAAATGCCGTTTATATCATCACTTCTGTAAATATTGTAACCTTTTGGTTGTGGGTACACGGGTGACCACATCAACTTAATAGATATATCGGTAGAAGTAAAATGATAACCACTGATAATAGGTGGCATGGCTTCTAATAAATCAAACGAAAAATCTTTGGTAACCCCGAAAGCATTGGTGATTTGTAAATTTAAAGGCAAAGTATTGCTACTCATATCAACGACTTTGATACGATAAGCCGTGGCATTATTTTGACGTTCAAATGCCGGAATATCCGGATAGGCACTTGTGGCTTGCAAGACTTGAATCAAATTGGTATCACCGGATGTCAATGTTGCACTGCTTATTACCTGACTGACGGAACTGTTATTGGCAACGCCTACATATAAATTGTATTCTACTCCGTCTTGTAATTGATCCGGATTGATAATATTGCCGTTGTCATCATGGACCAATCGCGGTCCCAAATCTAATTGGACATTGGTCATATCCAAATATATCTCATCACGGTGTTGGTAGCCGTTATCATCGGTTATCTTTAACCAAAATTTTAAATACCTCGGTATGGTGCCGTTGTTACCGACTTGAAATTGGTATCCGCTTAAAGTTTGTTGCGTGCCGGGGCAAAACTGCCGTTGGCATTCACATTGGCTTGGGTAACCGTAACTAAACCGGTTAAGCCCGTATCCGGTTCTAAAACCGTCTGGACATTATCGATAGCAGCCCCGCCGGAATTGGTCAAAGTTAAGCTTAAATCTACCGTTTCGCCCGGTTCTATGGCACCGTTGCCGTTGGCATCGTTAAAAGCCGTATTGGTTACATATAAATGTGCCTGCGGCAAATGAACATGTGTGGAAGCCGTAGCCGGAATATAATTTTTGGCAGTAGCCGTTACGGTCATATCTCCTTCGGTATCCGGTTGCAGATAAAAGCTTGCCGAAGTGGTATGTGCCGCAAGCCTTTGACTACCGTAAACCTCTATTTGTTGGGTTTGGTTATTGTATTTATAAACCGTAAGGGTCGCCGGTTCGTTTAAATCATTGATACTGACCGTATAGGCATTAGTGGTACCGTTATCTATATTTATATCTGCCGGGACTGTCAAAGCGATATCTTGCGGCGCATCTGACCAGACTTGCATGGTGGGGTCACCGAATAATTCATAAGTATCTCTCGCCCCACCAACTCTTGGAGAAGCGTAAATATTCATAGCAGATAACCCCAAACTTGAATTTCCAGGACCATAAATTTTATTAAAAAAAGCTTTAGGAATAAAATAACCAACGCCAGTGGAAGTTTCTTCAGGATTAGCTAAAATAGCCACGCCTCCACCATTCGGATTGTTGACATAATGTTCGGCAAAGCAATCTTTATCAAATTGTCCGGATTCGCAGCCAACGGTTAGCATAATTTGCGGATAAGTATTGTGCAGGTTATCGGCATCTTGAGTGTTAAAAGTTTGCCCTTTTCTTACCGATGACGTCCCAATAGCATACGGGTTAGCATGGTCAGCATGATACACAAAATGAAAAGCTTGCCCATTATGTCCATCGTTTAAAGCAGTGGTAAAATGTTCTTTATTGAGCTCTTCTCCAACACACCCATTTGGAAAAAAATTGTATCCAATGAATGGGTAGTATAATCATCTAACAACATCCATTTATTTTTTCCGTTTAATATAGGGTCGTTATAAAATTGTGCTGCTACACTCATTATATGTGTACCATAATAAGTTGAGTCAGTATACCACTGATAAGCACCGGTTAATAAAAAATGATTGATATAATTTCTGTCACTTACATTTAACCTCTCATAGAGTTTAATTTTTTGAATCATATTTGTGATTTCTTGAATCGTTTTTACCGGTAAGCGGCCGATGATATTATCAATATTATCAAAATAATAATAATTTGTTATAGCTATATTCCAGTTCCCCATTAAATCATTATAGTACCTATCTGTTGGAGCTCGAACTATTCCTCTAGTATATCTTGCCGGTACAATATCAGTATCACCACCGATTAAGATGTTTACGGTATTCCAATATTGCTTGATATCCTTTAAGTAATTTCTGATTTGTTCGGGATGGTCCACGCCGGGATATCGATTATAGATATCTTCGACCGTAGCAATGACCGTCGGTATTCCCCGTTGGGTTTTATAATCGGCTAGTTCTTGAAAAGCC
>JALWLE010000016.1 GCA_026996605.1 Flavobacteriales bacterium | reverse complement strand
GCCGGAACCGGTGCGCAAAAATTCGGTGACAAGCTCGGCGGACAACAACAATTGGTTTTAGATGCCGCCGATATTTTGATTGAAATTTATATGGCGGAAAGCACCATTTTGGCAACCCAAAAGAAAATTATGCAAAATTCCGATGCTGATTTTGATGCGGAAATTGCGATGAGCAAATTGAATTTGTTCAATGCCGTGGAAAAAATCAAATTTAAAGCTACCGAAGCCATTTATTCCATAGCAGAAGGCGACGAATTGCGTATGATGTTGATGGGTGTCAAACGCTTTACCAAATACAATAATACGCCTAATTTAAACGATTTACGTCGTATAATTGCCAAAAAAGTCAGAGAAGACAACCGTTATGCTTTTAATGGATATTAACATAAGTTGAAAGTATGATATTTCTCACCCGACAAAAGTCGGGATCGAAATGACAATCGGCTGTCATTTCGACAGAGTTACGACCTAAGTCGGAACGACGAGAAATCTAAACATTTAATTTGAGTGCTCTTTACTTTTAACTCATGATATTAGTTAGTTGTGTATTTGTTTTGATTAATGAAAAAGTCCGGAATGTGGTATTCCGGGCTTTTTTTGTTTTTGAAAAGGTTTATTAAAAAACATTTTATTGTATTTTTGTAAAAATTCAAAAGATAAATGAACAACCAATACGGAATCATCATGGCGGGCGGTATCGGTAGCCGGTTTTGGCCCGAAAGTACGGCTGAAATGCCCAAGCAATTTCTCGATTTATTGGGGACAGGCAAATCCTTTATTCAACAGACTTTTGAGCGCTTGCAAAGATTGATTCCGGCAGATCAAATCTATATTTTAACCAATGAGCGCTATCGGGATTTAATCAAAGAACAATTACCACAAATATCAGATAATCAAATCATTGCAGAACCGGTCATGCGCAATACCGCACCGGCTGTTTTATATGCGGCAAAAAAGATTCATCAACTTAATCCGGAAGCTAATTTGCTGGTAGCACCGTCAGATCATTATATCGCCGATGAAGACAAGTTTATTTCCAATGTACAGACGGCTTTTGAAGCAACTGCACAACGGGATATTATAATGACTTTGGGTATTGTACCGCATAGTCCCAATACGGGTTACGGTTATATTCAATATGATAAAGATACGGATGAGCGTATTAAAAAAGTTCTGAAATTTACCGAAAAGCCCGATTTACATACAGCTGTAAAGTTTTTAAACGAAGGCAATTATTTATGGAATGCCGGTATTTTTATATGGCGAACGGCAAGTATTTTAAAGGCATTTGAAACCTACTTACCGGAGATGTATCAAAAAATGTCAACAGGTGATGCATTTTATAATATAGAAAAAGAACCGGAATTTATAGCCGAAATATTTCCGCAATTACAAAATATTTCCATAGATTACGGTATCTTGGAAAAAGCGGAAAATGTTTATGTCTTACCGGCGGATTTTGTTTGGAATGATTTGGGTGCTTGGAACGCCATTTATGAACAATTAAAACCGGCAAATCAAGATAATGTAGTGATTAACAGTGAATTGTTAGCAGATAACAGTCACGGCAATTTAGTTAAAACCAATGATAAAAAAGTCGTTTTAAAAGATTTGCAGGATTATATCATTGTGGATACTAAAGACACTTTAATGATAATTCCGCGAAAAGACGACCAAAAAGTCAAAGAATATGCCCGGAAATTTAAAAGCTATGACAAATAACCAAATAACCGATTAACCAAATAAACAAAAATATATATGAAAAGAAATTGGCAAACCATTAAACAATACGAAGACATTTTGTTTGAATACTTTGAAGGTATTGCAAAAATAACGATTAACCGTCCCCAAGTGTATAATGCCTTTCGTCCTAAAACCAATGACGAAATCCTTGATGCTTTGGAAATTGCCCATCGTAATCAAGATATTGACGTGGTAGTACTGACAGGTGCCGGTGACAAAGCTTTTTGTAGTGGTGGCGACCAAAATGTTAAAGGTAAAGGCGGTTATATAGGCGAAGATGGCGTGCCGCGCTTAAATGTTTTAGACGTGCATAAAAAAATCCGTTCCATACCCAAACCGGTTATTGCTATGGTCAACGGTTATGCCATCGGTGGCGGACACGTGTTACATGTAGTCTGTGATTTGACTATTGCCAGTGACAATGCACGGTTCGGACAAACCGGTCCTAAAGTCGGCAGTTTTGACGGCGGTTTCGGGTCGTCGTATTTGGCGCGTCACGTGGGGCAGAAAAAAGCCCGCGAAATATGGTTTTTATGTGACCAATACACAGCTAAAGAAGCCGAACAAATGGGTATGGTCAACAAAGTAGTGCCTTTAGAAGATTTGGAAGACACAACGGTTGAATGGTGCCAAAAAATTCAAGAAAAAAGTCCGATGGCAATTCGTATGATTAAACGCGCCATGAATGCCGAATTAGACGGTCAACGCGGCTTGATGGAATTTGCCGGTGATGCAACGTTGATGTTTTATCTAATGGACGAAGCCCAAGAAGGTAAGCATGCGTTTTTAGAAAAAAGAAAACCAAATTTTAAACAATTTCCTAAATTTCCGTAATTTTTATTAAATTTGTATCATCAGGGAAGCCGAAAACTGAATAGAGTAGGCAAATAACTAAAAATAACTTAATTATGGAAATGATTAAATGGTACAAATATGTAGTTCTTCAAAACTATGCAAATTTCAATGGAAGAGCCAGTAGATCCGAGTTCTGGTGGTTTGTTTTGGCAAATTTTATTATTAGCTTTATCCTTAGCTTTGTTGATCAAATTCTTGGTATTCAATTATTTAGTATTCTTTATAGTTTAGCGGTTTTAATTCCGGGTATTGCTGTAAGTGTAAGAAGATTGCACGATATTGGCAAAAGTGGATGGAATCTTTTATGGGGATTAATTCCAATTATTGGAGCAATAATTCTAATTATTTGGTACGTGAAAGAAGGTGATCCTGAAGAAAATCAATATGGACCGGTGCCTTCGACAATACCAACTGAATAAAGAATAAAAAACAAGCTGTCGTTTGAGAAAGACGAGACAATGAGTAAAATTAAAAAAGCTTCGAAATTTTTCGGAGCTTTTTAAATATATTTAGACATATAATAGCCCAAACCAACCGCAAACAGTCCTACGATGAGAGTTGTAAAAAAGTAAGATAGAAACAATAAAAATTTGCCGTTTTGCAGCATCACCATATTTTCAAAGGCAAATGACGAAAAAGTGGTAAAACCACCTAGAAAACCGGCTATTAAAAGCGCTTGGTATTCATGGTTCAAATTTAAAGTTCGCAAGTTATAGCCGGCTAATAAGCCTATTAGGAAACTACCGACCACGTTGACAAAAAAAGTGCCGTAAGGGGTTAAAAAATCATTGCGGTTGAGTGCTATCCCAATCAAATATCTAAAAGCACTTCCCAGTCCGCCACCAACAAAAACCAACAAAATTTTCTGTATCATTCTACGGTCATTTCTTTAGGTAATACTTCTATGACGGGAATATATAAATAGGTAATCCAATCAGCCGGATTTAAGGACTTGGTATGTCCTACGGCATACACTTCAAAGGGCTCTCTGGTTATATCTATAACAAACCGGTCATTTGTTTCTATATACTTATAGCTTTTGCCCCAAGCATCACCAAGATATTTATAATCCCCTTGATATTTGATTTTTAAATAATGTCCACCAGGGGTTTGTCCGGTCAATATATCGGCATCATTAACTGTAATTTTTTCTTTGGTCGGTATGGCTGCGGAAAAAATGACCGAATTGTTGGCTTTATCCCGTTTGTTGTAGATAACAAAGGGCTTGCCATTGGTTTCAATTTGATTTTTAACCGCATAAATAATGACATCGGGTAGTAATTTGTCTAAATATTTACCCAGACTATCCATTTTGCAACTGGCTGATTTGTAGAGATAATAGGTAGCACTTAAATCAACCGGTTTTAAAATAGTCGTTTCATGTTTGTTCATATCCTTGTGAACCGACCGGTCTATCAATTCCAAACCACGCACCATTGACGGTCCCATAAGCTCATCCATTTGTTTGGCAAAGAAGCGTTGGGTCAAAGGCAATTCGCCCGATACCGTCCAACTAACGGAAACACCCTTATCATTAGGTTTTATATGCCATTTGTATTCTTGGGTAGTTTCATTAGATGACAATGATTGTACAATTAAACTATCCGGTGATAAAGTCAAATTGGTTAATTTTTGCCGGTTACCGTCAGCATCTGTAAACCGGAAATAATCGCCTTCTTTACCGGTTGATTCAGAAAATTCAAATTTGATTAATGAGTCTTTATCTTTCCAAGGCGCCCATTTATCCCAATTTTTAAGATTGGCTATTTGTTGATAAACCAAGTTTGCCGGTGCATCAATTTGCCGGTTTCTGACCACTTTAAACTCACTATCTAATGAAATCAAGTAACCACCGATAGCTACCCCAATGACCAAAATCAGCAAGAAAAAATATTTAATTTTTTTGAGCATAGATTCCTTATTTTGTGCAAATGTAAAGATTTTTTACAGATTAGCCCTGTTTTTTAGCAGCCATTCTATGGCTAATGCATAGCCGTTTAAACCCTGCCCCATAATTGTATGTACAGCGACTTCGGTTATAAAAGACTTTTGTCTGTATGCTTCGCGTTTGGTGATATCGGAAATATGGACTTCGACCACCGGAACGTCAATCGCTTTGATACAGTCGGCAATGGCAATAGAAGTATGGGTATAAGCAGCCGGATTCAAGACGACAGCATCATATTGATTATCAGCTTCTTGCAACTTATCAATAATGCTACCTTCGTGATTGGTTTGGTAATAATCTATTTTATGTGTAGGGAATTCACTTCCTAATTCATTTAAAAAATCGTCAAAACTTTGATGACCGTAAATATCCGGTTCTCGTTTACCGAGAAGATTCAAATTGGGTCCGTTGATAATGAGAATGTTCATTATTGTTGATATGGTTATCTGATTATTTGGTTATTTGATTGCGGTGGTTTCGATACATCCCGACTTTAGTCGGGACACTCAACCACCATTAATTCTGCTTCGTAGGTCACTGAGTGCCCCGATGATAATCGGGGTGTACCAAAATGACCGGTTTTATTATTGTCAATTCTAATAAATTACAAATTTACGGTTTTTCGCGTAAACAAAATTCTTCTGTATAAAAATAACAAACTGATAAAATATATAATGTAAGTGATAAAATAGGCAATGACCACGCCTTCCAATTGGTAATGCGGCATAAAAACTTTAGTTAGAATATAGAAAACAACCCAAAAGCCGATTTCAGTAATCAAATATTCCCGTACATGCGCCCGTGCCAACATCAAAAAGGCGATGGTTAAAGCAATAATATGCAAAAAATCACCGGCTAATTGCCATAAAAATAAGGATTTCATTGGTAAATATTCTTTTGAAAAAAACAGAATGATTGCCCAGTGCCTTAATAAATAAATTCCTAACATACCAACAAAAAATATCGGAAAAATCTGTTTGAAAAACTTCTTAAGTTCTGATTTAAATTCCGAATTGGTATGAATTTTTGCCAGTTGCGGGTAATAATATAAGCTGAAAATCGGCGTAATGAAAGCTAAAACCATACCCGATATTTTCTTGACACCATCCCAATATCCGGCATGAACACCCATATCATCCGGAAAAAAGCTAAAAATTTGATTTCGAATCAAGATGCTGAACAAGGGCGACACAATAGCCGTTACCAAAGCCATGATGATATAATTGTAGAGCCGTTTGTAATGGGCGTTTTTAGATTGTTTTAAGGAAAATTGTAAAACTTCCACCATATCGGCTCTGATAAAAAACAAAGTAGCAATAAAACTGATAATCTGACTGATGAGTATCAATATCAAAGCGCCGAAAATTTGATAGCTCATAATCAAGAATACGGCAATAATGGCAGTTGCAATATTGGTAATGATATTGATAAAAGTGATTTTCTTATATTTTTGAAAGCCATTCAAAATAGCCATCAAAATGATATTGATAGACAAAACCGGAATTAAAATACCGGTCAGTACAATCAACAAACTGAAATCACGCGAGCCGAATAATTGCCGGTTGATAAAACTAGAAAAAACAACAATCAGTACACCCGATACAATTGATGTAATCAAGACAATTTTATATGCTGATGCCAAAAAGGATGATAACTGTTTTCTGTTATTTTGATATTTTGCTGAATATTTAGTAACCCCTTCCGTGATACCTAGCGTAGAAAAGCCTTGAGCGGTTTGTAAAAAATTACGAAATTGTTCGGTCAATCCGGTACCTTCCGGTCCGATATACACAGCGATCACCTTATTGATAATCCAACCGCTGATCATGCGGGCAGCCACAGCAAAAGCGTTAAAAACCGATATTTTTAACCAGATATTGGTAACTACTATTTTTTTAAACTTGTTCAATAGCGATTAATTTTATCAATAATATAAAAAACTTCGTCATCCGTTAAGTTTTCACGTATAGGTAAACTCAATATTTCCCGATGAATTTGTTCGGTTACGGGATAGCTTTCATGCCGCCACTCGCTATAAGCCGGTTGTTTATGGGGTGGAACAGGGTAGTGGACAAGCGTTTGAATGCCATGCTTGTCCAAATATTTTTTTAAATCATCTCGTTGCTTGGTGCGAATGGTAAATTGATGATAAACATGTGCTTGTGTATCAAAGACCGGTAATATAATTTCCGGATGTTTGATGTGTTTTATATAGGTCGATGCCATTTGGCGTCTTTTAAGATTAGAAGCATCTAATGCCGGTAATTTAACATTCAAAAAAGCGGCTTGAATCTCATCTAAACGGCTGTTGATGCCTTTGTGCCGACTGACATATTTTTGCTGCTGTCCGTAATGTCGCAATTTTTTGATTAGCTCTGCTAATTCGTCATCATTGGTAGTAACCGCACCGGCATCACCTAAGGCGCCGAGATTTTTGGTCGGGTAAAAACTAAACGCGGCAGCATCGCCCAAATTGCCGGCTTTGCGAGTGTTCCATATAGCACCGTGAGCTTGGGCAGCATCTTCCAATAATAGCAAACCGTGGCTTTGAGCAACTTTTGACAGCGTATCCCAATCGCTGACTAATCCATATAAATGTACCGCCAAAACGGCTTTGGTTTTAGTATTTATTTTTTCTAAAACACGTTCAGTATCAAAATTATAAGTGGTAATATCCGGTTCGACCAAAACCGGTTTTAAGCCGGCTTGACTAATAGCGAGAATGCTAGCGATATAGGTATTTGCCGGCACGATGATTTCATCACCGATTTGTAGTTTACCTAGAATTTTATAAGCTTCTAAAATCAAACGAATAGCGTCTAATCCGTTACCGGTGCCTATGGCATAGGTAGTTCCGCAATAATCGGCAAAATTAGTTTCAAATTGTTGAACTTCTTTACCGAGAATATAATATCCCGAAGACAAAAATTGGTCGAATTTTTGATGAAATTGCTTTTCATAAGGGGAATTGAGTGTTTTTAGGTTTAAAAATTCGATCATTGCATAATGTCTTTTAATCTTATATAACT
>JALWLE010000015.1:5143-26873 GCA_026996605.1 Flavobacteriales bacterium | reverse complement strand
ATCAAAAACAGGTGGAGATGATTTTGATTTACTAAAAAGAAGATTTAAAGGATTTGTGGGCATATCGTTTAAAGATGAAGGCGGAATTGAAAATGGGATTAATCGCTTAAATTTGCCTGCAAACATATATCTAAAAGAAGAAGCCGAAAAAAAGAATGAGGAAATGTTTGCTTATGCTGCTGACAGGGAAAGTTTAAAACAAAGATGGACAACAGCACTAAAAAGTGGTGTAAGTCTGGTAGAAGAAATTAAAATTCCATTTAAAAAAGAAAGTAGTTACAAAGACATAAAATCATTATATTTTCACAAAACAATTAAGAATCTCGTAGCAGTGCTTATTTCCGGTTTAATCGGTTTTGGATTTGACAGTTTGGAAACTTTTTTACGTTCAGTAAAAAATATCAAAACTCTTCATGATTTATATGTCTTTATTTCAATGATAGGAATAAGCGGCGTTATTATTTTTGGCGGACTTACTATAAAAACACTGCGATTGTATATAAAATATCGTGATATCTCAAAAGATATACATCAAATAGGAAATGCTTTACTAAATACATTGATAAAAGCCAAAATCATAGTATCTGATATTACCAATCTTAAAGTTAATACTTCCATAGATGATTGGGGTGCGGTTTATTGTCATTTAGATGGTGGTACAAGCTATGAAAAATCAACATTTATCAATGCACTAATGGAAATCATTAACCCGATTGATAATCCCAGATATGTAATTGTTAGAAAAAATAAATTTCTATTTTTTATTGATCAAAAAGATTATCATGCAGTGCCGGAAATAATAGGTAAAAACAAAAAACTGGCAGAACTTTTTGAAAATCAATGGAGACGCTATGTAGGAAATTGTGAATTAATTTTTACACGAACCATAATGGGAAGAAAAACATTATTAAAATCGAGAATGCAAGCTTTATCCACACAATTTACACAAAATGTGGAACAGATAAACAAGTGGAGATAATCACTCAAGATAACATTAAACAGAATATATGTTTAACCATGCATCATAAATTTCAATTCATACTAATAGCAATATGAGCAATTATCAGCTTAAATATAAGCTTAACAGCATGTCACTTTAATGATTATAAAAGTAAAAGCATTTTATCCCCATCCGGTCATTTCAAAATTATTACCACAGTTGACCGAACTTATAAAAATTCAAGTGATTATGCCGAAATTATCATCCTTATATTGGATAAAAATAATCACGAATTGGCAGAAATAAATACCGGTGCCGGTGATGTTCAAAAATGGGCGGTCGGTTGGACATCATCAGGTGATACCATTATTTTACAAAGCAGTGATATTGGTAATAAAGCATGGGTTATTAAGAATGGCAAACCTATTCAAATAAACATGAGCAAAGACTTAAACAAAAGAGCAGAATGGATAAAATCTTTAAAATACAAATAGAAATCTTTCTACTAATATAAAATTAGCCTTAAAATATTGATTACCAAAGTTTAGACAAACCTACTAGGTTTTGAAAACCTAACAGGTTTCAGACAATCAATTTCAAAAGATTGTAACATTTGTTATTCATAGGCGTCTTTAAAACATCAATCAAAAGAACGTATTATGAAAAAGTTTCTCGCTATAATACTCATATTTGTTGCTACGCAATGGACGCAGGCACAACAAGATATCTTTATTTCCGGACAGGTATTAGATTCTATTTCCACACAAGGATTGGAATCTTGTGCGGTTGGTTTTTTCAATGCTAAAAATGAATTGGTTACCGGCACCACCACTGACCATAAAGGTTATTTTGAAATCGGAATGAAACCGGGCAAATACCAAATGGTTTTAGACTACATCGGCTATCAAAAGAAAAACATACCGGTTGTTATCCGGCAAAACAACCAATTTTTAGGCACTTATAAACTTTCGCCTGATAAAAACCTGTTAAAATCGGTTGAAATCAAAGCCAAAAGCAAAGCTTTTAAAGTTGATAAAGATGTATTTATCGTATCTCGAAAAATGAAAGTGGCAGCCGCCAATACCAACGATGTCCTAGACAAAATACAAGGCGTCAGTTATGACCGTTACAACAATCAAATCAAAGTCGATGGGCAGACCAATATCAAAATCTTGGTTGATGGCTTGGAAAAAGACCCTGATTATATCCAAAATTTGAACCCCGACAGGCTTAAAAAAGTGGAAATCATCCGTGACCCTTCGGGTAAATACGCCTTGGATGGTTACACAGCGGTTATCAATGTTATTTTAAAAAAAAACTATACCGGACTGGAACTCAACCTTTCCTCACAAAGTGTTTGGGATACCGATGTTGCTGACAAAACCTACCTGATTCCTACGAGTTATACCAATGCCGGATTGACTTATACTTACAATAAAATCAATGTTTATACACAATATAATTTTTATAACAATAATTTTAACTTTCCAACAACAACAATTTACAAATACCAAGACGGTAGCACTATTAAAAAATTGAATGCCAACACTAATAATATCCTCAAAGAAATGCTTGGAGACCGGCTGACTTTGGGTATAGACTATTACCTCAATCCGCGCCATACTTTGAGTTTTGAATCGGGATTTGGTAATCTTTTAAATGACAAAAACCAAACCAATCTGCAGTATGATGTTATTGAAACACACCCTTCAAATCCGGATATGCAATATCAACTTCAAAATCTGTTGAATGGTAATTCAAAATCCAATTACCAATCGGTTTTTTATATCGGAAAATTCAATGAACAAAACGAACTTCGTATGGATGCAAGTTTATCACATTATGAAGCGCAAGGGGATAACCGGTTTTTCACCAATCAGAGTTTGTATCGCAGCGAAAAAAGTTTTGACAGTAAAAACAGTTTTAAACTCAATGCCGAATACACCCGTCAACTAAACAAACACAGTTCCTTAGAAACCGGCTATGGCTTTTACCGGCAAAAAATCACCAATGATTTAATAACCATCATAGGTAATCAAACCAGTGCATCCGACTTTGAATTGACTGATACACGGCACAAACTTTTTGCCTACTACGGCTATAAATTCAATAAAGATTGGTCACTCAAAGCCGGTATTGCCGGCGAAATCAGTCAGCCGGAAGCTTTCGGGTCCAAAACAACTTATATGATTTACCAACCTTATTTGGATATCAAGCATAAACTGTCTAAAAACATTGGCATCAAATTGAAATACCGCACTGAAAGTGATTATCCCGGCTTGTCCCAAGCCAATCCGAATACGACATATGTCGATCCGCAGACCGTCCGCAAAGGTAATCCTGAATTGGCGCCGGCGATTACCCATAAATTGGGCTTGCGTTTTGACTTTTTCGGTGGCAGTTTGTTTGCCGAACCGTATTATCATTTTTCAAACAATTATATCGGCGAGATTGCCCGCCTACGTAATGATGGTGTCATCGAACAAACTTATGAAAACATTGGGCATTACCGGCATTACGGCATCAAAGGTAATGTGGCGGTACCGTTTAGTAAAAAGATTTTTTGGCAAACCAATTTTGATGTCTATCACAGCAGCATCAAATACCAAAATGACACCAATGCTTTTAATGATTACAGCTTGGAAAGCAACTTGGTTTATGTCAACCAACCCAAAGGGCTCACTTCCGGTTTTATCTACCAGCGCGGCATGAACAAATATATCAGTCCGCAAGGTTATCACAAGTGGAATAATGATTTTGTGGGATTTCTCGTTCAAAAATCATTTCTCAAACGCAAACTTAACTTGATGTTGCTCTATATGTTACCGGTAGATTTCGGTGTGGACTATGTACAAGAAGAATACACCAAAACTTTGCAATATGAAAGTTTAACCCAATATGATATTCATTTGCTAAAAAACGTCGTGGTATTTAGATTAAACTACCGTTTCAGTAAAGGAAAAACCACCCGTAAAACCAAAAAAGATATCGAGGATGATAGCCCGAAAAAGGAGAAAAAGGGAATTTTTTAAATTTTTTATCAAAAAATATATCATGTATAATTTGATTTGACAGGCAGCTTACAATAAAATATCTTACTTTTGCATACGATTTAAATTTTATGCAAAAACACTCGGACAAGCCAACCGCACAACTCTTATCGGCAGCTTTATTGAATGCCGATATTCGTGATATGATTATATCGCCCGGGTCGAGAAATGCGCCTTTGATTATTGAATTTACCAATCAACCGGCTTTTAACAATTTGAGCATAGTCGATGAACGCGTAGCGGGATTTTTCGCTTTGGGTATGGCGCAACAAACAGGTCGTCCGGCGGTTTTGGTTTGCACATCGGGCTCTGCTTTGCTCAATTATTATCCGGCTATTGCCGAAGCATTTTACAGTCACATCCCTTTGATTGTCGTGAGTGCCGACCGGCCTCAAAAGTGGATTGACCAAGGTGAAGGACAAACCATAAGGCAACATAGCGTGTTTAAAAATCACAGTTGGTATAACACCACTTTGTCTGAAACCGGAACCGAACAAGATTTAACGGAGATTAAAACAGCCATTGAAACCGTTTTTGAACGTCGTGGTCCTGTGCATATCAATATGCCTTTTGACGAACCGCTATACAATATCGTTGAAAAAGATTTACCGGATATAGGAAATATACAAACGGAATTTCCGGATAAAATTTACGAAGTCCCATTTTTGGAACAGTTTGAACAAAAATGGCAAACGTCCAAAAGAAAAATGATTTTGGTCGGACAGCATCAGCCATCGGAATTTTTGCAACTGCAACTCAATAAATTGGTAGAAGATCCATCCGTCATTATTTTGACTGAAAACATTGCCAATGTCACTAATGAAAAATTTATCAATAACATTGACCAAGCTATATTTTCGTTAGACGATGACCAGCTCAAAGATTTAAAACCGGATATTCTGTTAACTATCGGGCGCAATATCGTATCAAAAAAAATTAAGCAGTTTTTACGCAAACACCAACCCAAGGAACATTGGCATGTAGAAAAAACCGCTTTACCACCCGATACTTTTGAAGTTTTAAACCAACATTTTGATACGGCTCCCGAGCTGTTTTTAAGTCAGTTTTTATTTTTGGTCAAACCGATTGCTTCCGGTTACCGGCAAAAATGGCTTGACATCAAACAAAAACATAAGCAACTGCATCAACAATTCTTACAGCAAACCGGTTTTTCCGACCTGAAAAGTTTTGAATTGATAAGCCAAAATATTCCGGACAAATATATGGTACAATGGGGTAACAGTTCAACCATTAGATACGCCCAACTATTTGATTACAAACCCGATATCATACATTATTCAAATCGTGGTACCAGCGGTATCGATGGTAGCACTTCTACTGCTGCCGGCGCAGCTTATGCATCAAGTAAACCGACACTATTGGTAACCGGTGATATTTCATTTTTATATGACAGCAACGGACTTTGGCACAAATATTTACCGGATAATTTTAAAATTATCTTAATCAATAATGGTGGTGGTGAAATATTCAACTTTATTCCCGGGCCGTCACAAACCGGTGCGCTCAATGATTTTTTTGTCACCAAACACCGGTATGATGCTTCAAAATTAGCTGAAATGTATCATTTGAGCTATCAAAAAGTCACCAATCTAGATGAATTACAAACCGGAATCCAAAAATTATTCGCGACAAATAACCGGCGGCAATTATTGGAAATAGATACAAAAAAAGTAGAAAATGCAGAAATTTTAAAAGCTTATTTTCAAAATTTTTAAATTTTTATTTTACAACTTTTTTTTAAATTAAAAATGAATAAAAAATTTTCTATAAAATAAATTATCCTGAATTGATTTAAATCAACTCAGGATAAAGCATAAAAATTCTCATTACAAGTTATTTATCTTCATAAACATATTCTGACGAACCACCTGACCCATCAGTAGCTGTATAAGTTGAAGTGCTTGGATAATCTTCACTATTGTATGTATAAGTATAGGTAGTTGTTTTTGGAAAACTCATTCCGGAAATTGTCATTTGGTTAGTCATAGAAATAATGTTATGATCGTCAACTGTTGGCCATGGCAGTGTTTCAACATTTAAAAACACATTATTTTTTGTATCATGAGTATATGTTATGTTCAAAGTGACGCTGTCTGTCCCCCATGTTCCTGATGTTAGAATACCTGTTAAATCATTACCATTGTAAGTAAGTGTTCCTGATAAATTTAATGCATCCGCAACTGTCATTGCATATATAGAGATTTGTTGAGGTTTGCCATCAACATAATTAGAAAAAGTAGTTTGATATCGAATTTGATTGTTATCATCAAAATTGGTTACTTGTTGTAAATGACCGTTGCTCACTTCAAATTTGTCAACAGATGTAAATTGCCCATTCTTTTTGTAAACAATAGAATCTAAAATTCCGTTATCCATGTCAGCATAATAATAATCTGCTACGGTAACATCCGTTCCATCATTAGTAGTAATTTTAACGGTATGTCTGCCATTATATTCATAATTGCTTGTAGTACTTGTAGCAGATGGATTTTTAGACTGTACATCGGTAATTTGCTTAATTATTATATTCGGAAGATTTTGAATCCTACTCGAATTTTCATTAGAAGTAACAGTAACAGGAACCGGTTTTTTGTCGTCATCTGTTGAACTGCTGTCATCTGATTTGTCTTTTTTACAATTGACAAGAGATAAACTTAACATTGCCAATAATAATAAACTTAGTTTTTTCATAAAAATTGATTTTAAATTATATGTGCAAATTTAAAAAAACTACTTAATAAAACAATATTTTATATAAAGGAATAACTTCTCTTAAAAAGAAAGTTAATTATGTCAAAACTTCATACATTCACAACCTATAGCTCCGCGTTAGGGATAGAAGCGGTAGCTCGCTGCAGTGGCGCCTGTTGGTTTTACGGCGGGCGGCGGCGACCGCAGGAAGCCCCCGCACCGCCGATAAAACCACTGTGCGGCACAAGGCGACTACAAGCGGATAGCCCGCCCGAACGCCCTAATAAACTAATAATTTAATCTATCTACTTCTTTACGTTTTTTAATTTTAATGCGGAAATAGGCAAAAATCAAAGTCATGATGGGACTTAACCAGTTGAATACGGCGTAAATCAAATAGCTTTCGGTGGGGACGCCCAACACCTTGGAATTGTAAGCACCGCCGGTGTTCCACGGCACCAAGACAGAGGTTACCGTACCGGAATCTTCCAAGGTCCGGCTGAGGTTTTCGGGGGCGAGTCCGGCATCGTCGTAGGCTTGTTTGTACATTTTGCCGGGGACGACAATAGCCAAATATTGATCGGACGCCGTGGCATTGAAAACAATACAGGTTAAATCGGTGCTGGCAAACAGCCCGAAAACGCCCTTAAAGGCATTGAGTAAAGTTTCGCTGATTTTTTTGAGTGCGCCAATGGCTTCCATGATACCACCAAAGAACATAGCGCTGATAATCAGCCAGATAGTTGACAACATCCCTTTCATACCGCCGGATGAAAACAGCTCGTTAAGGATGGGATTGGACGTGTCGATGTTGATGTCCCAAACAATGGCTTTCATAATGCTTTTGTAGGCACCGGTATAAAATCCGGTGTTTTTATCGATGAGTTGCATCAACAAGTCTTTTTGAAAAAATAAAGCCGTCAATCCACCTAGTAAAACACCGGCTAATAATGCTACCAAAGGCGGTGTTTTTTTGATGATGAGAAATATCACGATAGCCGGCACCAACAACAACGCCGGATGAATGAAAAATGATCGTTTTATATCCGCTAAAAGAGCAGTCGTATCTTGTATTTGGCTACCGGAATGAAAAAATCCTAATACGATAAAAACCAACAAAGCAATGGAAATGGTAGGAATGGTTGTGTACATCATATATCGGACATGCCGGTACAAATCGACACCGGCTATGGCGGATGCCAAATTGGTAGTATCGGACAAAGGCGACATTTTATCGCCGAAATAGGCTCCGGATATCACGGCACCGGCAACCATTTCGGGTGGAAAGCCCAGCGCCTTACCGATTCCAATCAAAGCAATACCCACCGTAGCAGTGGTACTCCATGAACTCCCGATAGTCAATGATACCAAAGCGGTAATAATCAAGGTAGATGCTAAAAAAATGGACGGATTGAGCAATTTTAAGCCGTAATAAACCATAGTTGGAATTATGCCGCCCAACAACCATGTACCTGTCAAAGCGCCTACAAACAACAAAATCAAGATAGCACCGCTAGTGGATTGTATATTTTTTGAAACTCGTGCCAACATCGTATCATAATCAACTCCGTAACGAAATCCGATAACCGCTGCCACGGCACCTGCCAATAACAAAGCAAATTGATTAGGACCGGATGTGGCATCGTCACCAAAAACAGCCAAGACATTGAAACTTAATAAAATAACCAGAAATATTATCGGAATAATAGCTTCATAAAAACGGATATTAGGAAGTTTGTTTGGCGTCATAATACTTATCAGTTGATTTGATTGGCTTACAAATATAGGATTTTTATAGTAACAAAACTTCCGGCATGATTTGGCATATTGAAAAGTCTGATAAAAATTTTTATCTTTGTATTATAAAAAATTAGTAAATTAATGGTTACAGTTTTAAAACAAGGCGCTACCAAAGAGCGAATTAAAAATATTTTAGAAAAAGTAAAAAAAGCGTCAAACTCCAAAGGGATTGATGCGCATAAATATTTAGGTAAAATAAAATTGAAAAAAGATGCATTAACCATTCAAAAAGAACTGCGCGATGAGTGGAAATAAGCTCTTTTTAGATACAAACATTATACTATATCTACTCAACGGTGATTTTACTTTGGCCGAAACGCTGAATAATAAACAAATTTATATTTCTGTCATTACTGAAATGGAATTGTTGAGTTTTAAAAACATTAGCCAAAATGAAGAAACAGTTATCAAAGATTTTGTTAAACAATGTAAAGTTATCAACATTAACAATCCAATAAAAGAAGAAACTATTCAAATTAGAAAAAAATACAATACAAAATTACCCGACAGCATAATTATAGCATCTGCTTTATATCTTGACTTTCCTTTAATAACTGCAGATAACGACTTTAAAAAAGTTGAAGAACTTTCTTTAATACATTATGAGATAGAACCTGGGCAATAATGAAATCAAAATTCAAAATATTTGGCGGTTTTGGGTTACTCATTGTGATTATATTATTACTTGCATTTTTCATTCAAATTATTATCACAAAACCAAACAATTATGACACTGATTTGGTTGCTAATATTTTCTGGATAATTATAGGGGCCGGTTTTACGCTACACCAAATATTGACAAGAGTGAATATTATCGAATTTAAGAATAATATATTAATTTTTACCAACATTCTTAAACGAAAGAAAACAGAAATCAACTTAAAAGAAATAGACGGCTATACAAGTAAATTTGAAATGACAAGAGGATTCTGTAATTGTGAATTAATAACATTGAAAAAAGGAGATGAAGATTTATTAAAAATTTCTGAGTTCTATTATGCCAATTTTAAAGAAATCAAAAAATATTTGCAAACTAGATTAAAAGAAATTGATGTTTAATATCATTACGATATTACTATATATGTCGGAAGTTTTTTTTCTACTATTCACAAAATCTTGATGTTGTTTCTTAATCAGCTCCGTAAGAGCGAACCGTTTGTAGCAAAATAGATATATGACAAAAGTTTTAGCTCCGTAGGAGCGACCCAAAATATCAGTAGGAATAATCAACACAAACAAAACCTTCTACTAAAAAAATAATGATTTGCTCTGATATATAGAGTTTTTATTCTGTGTAACTCTGTGGTTAATCTACTGTTTACATTATATATTCATACTCTATCAATAACCCTGATATAAACATCAAAAAAAATTATTTAAAATTATTCTAAATAACAAAATCTTTTGTATTTTTGTGTATCAAAAAATACAAAGAGGAAAATGCCTACAAAAGAAGAACATCAAGATAAAGTCTTAAAGGAAGTTACCGAACAGGAATATAAATACGGCTTTGAAACCGATATTGAAATGGAAATGTTTCCCAAAGGTTTGAATGAAGATATTATCAAAAAAATATCAGAAATCAGAAACGAACCCGAATGGGTTTTAGATTTCCGTTTAAAAGCATACCGCGCTTGGTTGAAAATGGAAAAACCGCAGTGGGCGCATTTACAAATTCCGAAAATTGATTTTCAAGAACTGATTTATTACGCCAAGCCCAAACCCAAAAAACAATTAGAAAGTTTGGATGAAGTAGATCCGGAAATATTAGAAGTATATAAAAAACTCGGTATTCCGCTCGATGAACAAAAAGCCTTAGCCGGCGTTGCTGTCGATGCGGTTTTTGATAGCGTATCGGTAAAAACAACTTTTCAAAAAGAGCTTAAAGAACGTGGCATTATCTTTTGCCCGATCAGTGAAGCCGTTCGTGACTATCCTGAGTTGGTCAAGGAATATCTCGGCTCGGTAGTCCCCTACTCCGACAATTATTATGCAGCTTTAAACTCGGCAGTCTTTACTGACGGCTCTTTTGTTTACATACCCAAAGGCGTCAAGAGTCCAATGGAATTATCGAGTTATTTTCGTATCAATTCCGCCGGAACCGGACAGTTTGAACGCACACTGGTTATTGTAGAAGAAGGCGGTTATGTTAGCTATTTAGAAGGTTGCACGGCACCGCAACGCGATGAGAATCAATTACATGCTGCCGTAGTTGAACTGATTGCCAAAAAAGATGCCGAAATCAAATATTCTACTGTTCAAAACTGGTATCCGGGTGATAAAGAAGGTAAAGGCGGTATTTTTAATTTTGTCACCAAACGTGGTATTTGTAAAGGTAACAATTCTAAAATCAGCTGGACACAAGTAGAAACCGGCTCGGCAATTACTTGGAAATATCCTTCTACTATTTTAAAAGGAGACAATTCCATAGCCGAATTTTATTCGGTAGCCGTCACCAATAACCATCAGCAAGCCGATACCGGCACTAAAATGATTCATATCGGCAAGAATACCAAAAGTACGATTATCAGTAAAGGTATATCTGCCGGACACAGTCAAAATTCATATCGCGGTTTGGTCGATATCAAACGGGGTGCTGTCAATTCCCGTAACTATTCGGTTTGCGACTCATTACTGATGGGTAACCGGTGCGGCGCACATACATTTCCATATATAGACATAGAAAATCATACATCAATTGTAGAACACGAAGCTACTACCAGTAAAATATCGGAGGATCAATTGTTTTATTTGCAACAGCGCGGGCTTGACGAAGAATCCGCTATCAATATGATTGTCAACGGCTATGCCAAAGAAGTTTTAAACCAACTACCGATGGAATTTGCCGTAGAAGCGCAGAAATTACTGGAAATCAGCCTTGAAGGCAGCGTTGGCTAAATTAGTAGAAAGTTGAAAGCGAAAAAGAGCCTTGTGCGCCCATAACCGGATAACCAAATCATCAATTCATCAATTCATCAAATAACCAAATCATCAAATAACCAAATCATCAATAATAAATGAACCCAATATTAGAAATAAAAAATTTACATACCAAAATAGGCGATAAAGAAATCATTAAAGGGCTGAATTTAACCGTAAATCCCGGCGAAGTACACGCCATTATGGGACCAAACGGTACCGGTAAAAGCACTCTGGCAAATGTTATTGCCGGAAAAGACGGCTACGAAGTTACCGAAGGCGAAATATGGTTTAACGGCAAAAATATTTTAGAACTGGATCCCGAAGAACGGGCTTTGGAAGGCATTTTTCTAGGTTTTCAATATCCGGTTGAAATCCCCGGTGTCAGTATGACCAATTTTATGAAAGCAGCCATCGATGCGCAACGAAAATACAAAGGATTAGACCCAATCAAACCCGGAGAATTTTTAAAAATGTATCGTGAAAAACAAGAACTGGTCAATATGCCCGACAAAATTAAAAACCGGTCGGTTAATGAAGGCTTTTCGGGTGGCGAAAAAAAACGTAATGAAATTTTTCAAATGGCTATGCTCAATCCGAAACTCGCTATTTTAGACGAAACCGACTCGGGTTTGGACATAGATGCTTTGCGGTCAGTTGCCGAAGGTGTCAATAAATTGCGTAGCAATGATAATGCCTTTATCGTCATCACCCATTACCAACGGTTGCTGGATTATATTGTCCCCGACATTGTACATATAATGTATGATGGCAAAATAGTCAAAACCGGCGATAAAGAACTGGCAAAAGAATTGGAAGCCAAGGGATACGATGAGTTAGTTGCAAGTAACTAGTATCAAGTAATAAGTAGAAGCACACGATTGTGTGTCTTAATTGAAAATTAAAAATTAGATTTATTTATATATTTGAAACGACAGCGGTTGTAATTCCGACAGAGTAACACAAAAGGACATCTGTCATTTCGAAGAAGGAACGACTGAGAAATCTTAACGACATAGATTTCTCACTACGTTCGAAATGACAATCAAATAACCAATTAACCATATCACCGTATCATCAATTCCTCAATAAAAAAATGAAATTACAAGAAAACATACTATCATATATCACCCAAAATCAATCAAAATTATGGCAAGGTTTACCAGATTTTGTAACTACCGAAAAACAAAAGGCTTTTCAAAAATTTCAACAAAAAGGCTTGCCGACTCTTAAAGATGAGAAATGGCGCAAAACCAATTTAAAAGAATTTGTAAATCGCTATTACCATCCGGCTTTTAACGAAATTATCAACCAAAACAATCTGATTGACAATTGTTTGGTACCGGATTTAGAAACTTATAACATTAACCTTGTCAACGGCTTTTTTGCCGGAAAAAACACCTTGGAAGTTTTAAACAACGGCATCATCATCGGTAGTTTTAATAAAGCCATTAAATCCTATCCCGAACTGGTAAAATCCTATTTTAACCGCTTGGTTCAAAATTCTGATAACCCGTTAAATGATCTTAATACGGCATTATTTACCGATGGTCTATTTGTTTTTGTCCCCAAAGGCATAACAAGTTTCAAGTTACAAATCACGCATAAATTAGATGCAAAGGTTGATGCACTTATCAATGTGCGAAACTTAATCATTCTGGAAGAACATACACAAATGGATATCATTCAATGTGACGATTCTAATATGCATCGCAGTCATTTTGCGACATTTGTTTCGGAAGTTTTTTTAAAAGAAAAAGCTCGTTTAAATTGGTATAAATATCAGAATATTAACAATGTTTCGTCCTTATTCAGCAATAATTTTTATCAAGTAGAAAAAGAAGCGGAGCTATACACCAATTCGTTTGAAATGAATGGTAAGTTACTACGCAATGAACAATTTGCCGACATTACAGGTAAAGATGTCAAAGTGGATTTGTATGGTTTATATCTGGCAGACAAAAAACAACAAACTGACAATGTGATATTTATCTCACATTCATCAGAAGGCAGTTACAGCAATCAGAAGTTTAAAGGCATTTTAGATGACAGCGCCAAAGGCTTTTTTAACGGACAAATTTTGGTCAAAAAAGATGCGCAGCAAACCAATGCCTATCAAAAAAACGACAATATTTTACTGACGGACAAAGCCCGGATTAGCTCACAACCTTTTTTAGAGATCTATGCCGACGATGTCAGTTGTAGTCACGGCTCAACCACCGGACAAATTGATGAAGAAGCGCTGTTTTATATCCGACAGCGGGGTATTAGCAAACGAGACGCACAATTGTTGCAACTCTATGCTTTTACCGGAGAAATCATAGAAACGATTAAATTGCATGCCTTGATAGAGCCAACCAAAGATTTGGTCAAAAAACGACTCAACGGTGAGTTAGATATTTGCGAAGATTGTATTTTGCAGTGTGCAGTAAAGTAATTTAGTAGAAAGAGCTTAATAGAAAATAAAAAGTGAAAGGTATGAATGTCATTCCGACAGAGCTTTTTGACGCAGGAAAAAAAGCGACGAGGAATCTCAAATCGTTGTACAATTTCAAAATTTTGTATTAAGATTTCTCACTGCGTTCGAAATGACAATCAAAACAAATAACCAAATCATCAAAGAAAATGAAAACCATCAAAGAAAAAGAACAAGACTTATTAGCAGACTTTGAAATGTTGCCCGAATGGAACGATAAATACAATTATATCATGGATTTGGGAGCGGAATTGCCCTTCATTCCCGAAAAAATGAAAAACGCTGAAACCAAAGTAGAAGGTTGTCAATCGGCATCATGGTTAACGGTAGAAGAAAAAAACGGTAAACTCTACTTCAAAGGTGATAGTGAAGCCATTTTAGGCAAAGGTGTTATCAGCATGCTATTGAATTTGCTTAACGGTCAACCGGCAAAAGAGATTGCCAACTATGATTTCAATTTGGTATATAAAATAGATTTACCAAATCACCTCTCTCCTACCCGAAAAATAGGATTGGAAGCCATTATGAAACGAATTAAAGAATTAGCAAAATCATATATCAAATAAAAATGA
This sequence comes from Flavobacteriales bacterium, assembly GCA_026996605.1. Lineage (GTDB taxonomy): Bacteria > Bacteroidota > Bacteroidia > Flavobacteriales > Flavobacteriaceae > WGBX01. The sequence continues at coordinate 12,404 of JALWLE010000015.1, read as the reverse complement.
AAAAGCAAAAAATCCCCAAAAAAGTCTTAGAAGATGCCATAGTGCAACAACTCAAAATGGTATATGATCCGGAAATACCGGTAGATATTTACAATTTAGGACTTATTTATGATATTGAGATTGATGATGATAATAATGTTAAAGTATTAATGACACTTACGGCGCCCAATTGTCCGGTTGCCGACTCACTGCCGGAAGAAGTTAAAACACGTGTTAAAGCTACCCATGGTGTCAATAATGTCGACGTCGAACTCACTTTTGACCCGCCTTGGAGTAAAGATTTCCTGAGTGACGAAGCAAAATTAATGCTTGGCATGATGTAAATCAGTCGGTTATAAAATTCGTAAAAAAAAGCCCGTTTTGTTTTGCAAAAATTAAAAATGTTTATATATTTGCACGCCTAACAAGAAAAGACCTGGTAGCTCAGTAGGTAGAGCATCTCCCTTTTAAGGAGAGGGTCCTGAGTTCGAGCCTCAGCCAGGTCACTTTTTTTTGAAATAATAATCATTACCGACCCGGTAGCTCAGTAGGTAGAGCATCTCCCTTTTAAGGAGAGGGTCCTGAGTTCGAGCCTCAGCCGGGTCACAATAAAGTTAGGCAAACATGCTTAACTTTTTTTGTTTCCGGTGTCATGTCAAGTATGTTATGACGTATAAGGCAAAGTTATTTTTGTCAAGAACGAGTTTTGGTATGACAATAATATGCTTGTCAGCACACTTACGCGCACGTGGTGGAATTGGTAGACACGCCAGCTTGAGGGGCTGGTGACCGTTTAGGTCGTGCAGGTTCAAGTCCTGTCGTGCGCACAACCTTGCTAAGCTAAATAACTATTATTGAGTTGTTTAGCTTTTTTATTAATACCAGAAATATGCCGACAAAATGCCGATAATAAAGCAAAATAGACTTACCACTTCAAACGAAAGACAAAATTAGGTATCATGCCTATCGTATAGTATTTTCTTATTTGAATAGGAGCATTAGGCTGATTATTGCCCATATACTCAATATTGATCAAACTCTTTTGGTTATAAATGTTTTTGATAGACAAACCGGCTTTTGCTCTAATTTTTTTAAAAATATTAAACTTATAAACACCTGAAAAATCCAAACGATGATAAAGTGGCAGTATATCTGAATTTATAGTTTCGAAGTATGAAAAAAGCTCATCAGAATCATCATCTTCAGTTTCCAACTCTGTATAAGGTTTTCCGGTATGTATTTTCCAAGCAGCTGCCAGTTCAAACCGTTTATAATAATAACTGGTCGATAAAGATAAAATATGACTTGCAGTTGTATGAGCAGGAAAACTTTTACCATTATTTAAACCCTCATACTGTTCACGCACATCCATAAAACTGTAACCCAACCAAGTTTTTAGATTTGCATTGATTTTTTTTCGAATAAATAAATCAATTCCAAATGCCTTACGAATACCTATATGAAAACTATTGTCTGCCGGATTGAGAAAACCCAATGATAAGGTTGAAATACCATCTGTATGTTTATAATAAAAATCTAAATCAATTAACCAGTTTTTTCGTTGAAAAATGCCGCCTAAACTAACTTGTTTAGCCGAAATAATTGGAAATTTATCAAAATCAACCAAACGCCAAACTTTTCGTTCCAAACCTAAATCACTCAAGACCGTTTCATTGATTTGTGTAACAACCTGATGTTTGAGTTCTCCGGTAAATTGTAGTTTTAAATATGTGTTGAGTTTTTTATTTACAACAATTCTAGGTTCCAATTTCAGCACCTGAACCGGCAAAAAATAATTTGCCCGTAAACCTGCATAAATATCCCAATTATGAAAATTTTTACGATGAAAAGCCGCAAATACAGCATTTGAATAGATGCTTCTGTCATCATTATCTAAAACAAATAGTGATTGATTTTGTTCTTTAAAAATGAAATTAACAGATTTATAGTCCAACTGATAACCGAAATTCCATAATTTATCTTTATTAATATGATATTCGTAATAAGACAAAAAATTTACATCTTTTACCCAGTTGTTTTTAGTAAAAACAGACACATTAGCCGTATCCGGATATGTTTCATATTGATAATCAAAACGATAATTGGAATAACTCACTGAATTTTGCCAACTCGAATGCTTGAATTTTGTTTGCCAATCTATGCTAAAACCGTCATTTTCAGAATCTAACATATCGTTATAAGTTGTTTGCTCCCGACGGTAAGTATGTTCCAAATCATTATCGATATGTATCATGCTCAAATGCAATTCATTTTGTTGATTGATTTTGTAATTGACTTTAAAATTATAATCTTTAAACATAAAAAATTCATGCTGCACCTTTGTGTTTTGAAAAGCTTTATCTTCATACAACCTAAAAGTCTCGGTTTCAAAAAAATCTTCATAAGATCTTCGAAAGGAAGCTTGAATATCCAAACGGTTTTTAATAACCGGAAACTTGATAATAGCATCAGTAGAAATACCGTTTAATCCTATTTCAATATTTGGTTTTGAAACAATTTTATCCGATGTTTTAATATCAATGACACTCGAAACACGTTCACCAAATGTAACCGGTGTACCTTTGTTTATAAAGCTGATACGATGTGAGATATTCGGATTAAACACCGATACCAAACCAAATAAATGTCCGCCATGATAAATATTTATACCATCCCAAACAATCCGGTTTTGATCGGCAGTGCCGCCTCTAACCGAAAATTGTGTTGCCGTTTCGTCCAAACTAACCACCCCGGGCAAATTTTGAATTCCTTCTAAAATATCCGGTTCAGTAAATCCGGGTAAAAGATGCCAATTTTTAGAATTAATCTTAAAAGACGCATTATTTTCCTTTACAATGGCTTTACCCAAATAACCGGTTACCCATACCTCTTTGAGTGGTTTTGATTGACTTGGCACGACATAAATATAACGCTTATCCAATTTTTGAAAATCAATATTTAAAAGAAACGACAAATCCAACAAAACCGCATCTAACGAATTATATTGTCCTTGTAAAGTTACGGTTTTGTCTTTTAACAAATCGGACGGGTAAGAAAATTTGACCTGAAATTGTTGTTCAAGTTGCCGCAATACCCAAGCTGCTTGTTTGTGTTTGTAGTTAATATCCAGGGGTAAACTACCGTTTGTTTGAGCCGATAAAGTTTGCGCCCATAAAATCACAATCAAAAGTCGAAAAAACTTCATAATTTATTTTGACAAAATAACTTGATGATTTTTAATGACATATTTTATCCCCAAAGTTTTGAATACAGCTGCCAATGCCTTTTGCAAATTATGATGCGGAAAACTACCGGTAAATTTGACATTTTCATCTATTCCGGTTGTGTTAAAATGGATATTATATTGATTTTCAAGGTCCGGCAAAACATACTTCAATGCCGTATCTTGATAACTGCTTTCACCTGATAACCAATCCGGTTGTGGACTTTGTAAATCCCAATGTTGAACCAAACTATCAAATTGACGAACAGCTTTTCCGGATACCAATACCTCATCAATTTTACTTGATTTTACCCAAACCTTTCCGGTAAAACAAACAACCTGAAACAAATCAGACCTGTCTTTTACATCAAATTGCGTTCCTAAAACTTTAACCTGACCTTGAACCGTTTTAACCACAAAATCATTCCCTTTCTTTACTTTAAAAAATGCTTCTCCTTTTAAATGAACCTCTCGCTTATCATCCCATCCGGTTTTTGAATAAGACAAAACGGAATTGGCATTTAAAATCACTTCCGAACCGTCTAATAATGCAACTTCTTTGGTTTCACCTACACCGGTTTTGATTAAAATATCCGTATTGAAAGTCAAAGCACGGTAAAGCCCAAACAACAAAAGCAATGAAGCGGCTACCCCGACCCAAAGCCTCTTTTGTAAAATGTTTGTTTTCCGGCTTTGTTTTTTCGGATACGTTTTCCGAATGTTTTCAGCAATAGACATATCTGTTTTTTCAAAATAGCCCATCAAATCTGAAGCTTCCTTAATCTTTAAATAATCTTGAAATTCCTTTTCTGAAACTAATTGTTTTAATTCGTCATCGGATATTTTACCGGCTAACCAGTCAGCTAAATAATATGTATTATGGTATTTTTTTGTCATCACAACTTTTTTATACATTAATATGACGTATGTTTTGTAAAAAACCCTACCCTAAATTTTTCTACCCAATTGTTCTTTCATATATACCAAGGCATTGTGCATATGTTTTTCGACGGTTTTTATAGAAATACCCAAAATGTCGGCTATTTCTTTATATTTTTTCTTTTCAATACGATTTAATACAAATACTTCTCTTTGCCGCTCAGGTAAAGCATTTAATATTTTCTGAAATTTTTCATAATATTCCTTTTCAATCAACAAAAATTCCGGTGATTCCGTTTGATTGTAATTGACAAAATTGTTTTCATGATTTTGAATGGTTTTCTCATGTCGCTTGATATCCAAAAACAAATGATTGGCAACCGTAAACAGGTAACTTTTAACTTTATTATAATCAACTTTATCACAATTTGTCCACAACTTTACAAAAGTATCCTGCAAAACATCGTCGGTCTTAGTGCGGTCTTTAAATTTAAAATACAAAAACTGCTTTAAATCCTTAACATAGGTTTTAAAAATCTCATCAAAAACAGCAGGATTGCAGATATTTTTTAACTTCTTTAACATAAGAAATATTTGTTACACAAAAAAAACAAATCTACATATTTTTTATAAAAAACAAAAAATATTTTCAACTTCAAAATGCCTAAAATAAAGGAATTGTAATGTAAAAAGAAAGGTGTATAAAAAAATCAGAGAGAAAGAAAGGTAGGTTTTTTTGTAAGTCATTCGTCTTATTGGTAAAGTGCTTCAAAAAGCAAAATTTATAATAAGAAAATAACCTATAAATCAAACATTAATATATTATGAAAACGAAAAAGCATATTTTAGCAATAATCCTTTGCGTTTTTGTTATAACTAATTTGTTATCACAAGTAGCAATAAACACGGATGGCACTAATCCCGACAATTCTGCTATGCTTGACATAAAGAGTACGAATAAGGGTATCTTAATACCCCGTATGACCCAAGCACAACGCAATGCCATAAGCTTACCTGCTACCGGCTTGATGATTTATCAAACCGATGCGACACCGGGCTTTTACTATTGGAACGGAAGCAGTTGGATAGCAGCAAGCGGTGCTAAGAAAATAGATGATTTGACCGACGGGCGTTATACCGGATTTAGTGTTTTTCTCGGGGTAGGTGCCGGACAAAATGACGTTGGCTCTAACAATTATAATACCGGAGTTGGCTATCAAGCACTTACTTCCAACACCACAGGATATAGTAATACCGCCAACGGAGCTTTAACACTTTCTTCCAATACCACAGGGGCTCACAATACTGCTAATGGAGCGGGATCACTTTATTTAAACACCACTGGAAATTTCAATACTGCCAACGGATTTAATACACTTGCTTCCAACACCACAGGAAATTATAATACCGCTAGCGGAGCTAATGCACTTACTTCCAACGGAACAGGAATTAACAATACTGCTACCGGAAGTTATGCTCTTCTTTTCAACACTATAGGAAGTAACAATACCGCTAACGGTGCTAATGCACTTCAAGACAACAGGGTAGGATATAATAATACCGCCAACGGATTCCAGGCACTTGCTTACAACTACACGGGTAATAACAATACCGCCAACGGATTCCGGACACTTTATAACAACATCACAGGGTATAATAATACCGCTCTTGGGTATCAAGCTTTTAATATAGGAAATTACTATAATTCAACGGCATTAGGATCTAATACAGCTATTTCGGCAAGCAATCAAGTACGGCTCGGCAACAGTGTTGTTACCAGTATAGGCGGCTATACCAACTGGACCAACGTGTCGGACGTACGCTTTAAAACAGATGTACAAGAGAATGTTCCCGGATTGGCGTTTATCAAAAAACTACGCCCGGTTACCTATCACTTGGATATGGATGCCATTGCCAAGTATAATAAAACTCCGGACAGCCTGCGCCTAAAAAGTGACGAACGACAAAAAGCCGCTATATTACAAACCGGCTTTATCGCACAAGAAGTAGAACAAGCCGCCCAAAGTCTCGGCTATGATTTCAGTGGCGTTGATACACCCAAAAATGACAATGACCACTACGGCTTGCGATACGCGGAGTTTGTAGTGCCACTGGTAAAAGCTATTCAGGAGCAGCAACAAATCATTGAACAGCAACAAAAAGAAATTAATGAGTTGAAAACTTTGGTCAAAGACCTATCCCGTTCTAAACATTGAAAAAACTAAACATTGAAAAAAATAAAAAAATAAATACAAAACAGGGTAGGGTTTTTTACAGGGTCATTCGTCTTATTAGTGAAGTGCTTCAAAAAGCAAATTTTTAAAATAATTATAAACCTAAAAAATCAAACATTATGAAAAATTTAAACAGAAACATTATGAGAAATTTTAACAAACTATCAATTCTTGTTCTTTTGGCATTTATCAGTTTAACTGCCTGCACCAAAGAAGAAACCGAAACAAATGACAAAGACAACGGCTTAGACTTGGCTATCAAAAAAGTTATGGATAACAACCATACCAAAATGAGTCTAATCAACCAACCGGACGCCCAAAGTTTGGACAGAAATATGCTGCAAGACTTCGGTTTTACCTTTATTTATCCTATAACTTTAACCTATAACAATGATGTTACGGTTACCGTAAACAGTTCATCGGAATTACTCGATATCGTTACCGGCATTACCGAAACATCCTATATTAAAGCTATAAACTATCCCTTTAATATCGATGACCAAACCGCTTCACGCAGCTCATCTTCTATAAACAATGAAGCGGAATTGGAAACAACCATTGACAGCCACGACAGCGATGGTGACGGTATTCCTAACTATGCCGATGACGACGACGACAACGATTCCGTATCCGACCAAGACGAAGACGTAAACAATGACGGTGATGTAACCAATGACGATACCGACAATGATGGCTATCCGAACGTCAATGATACCGACGACGATGGAGACGGTGTGCCGACTGCCGATGAAGATTATGACGGTGACGGAAATGTAACAGACAGTGACGCTGATAACGATGGCACTCCGGATTATTTAGACACAGACTCAGATAATGACGGGATAGATGATGCAGACGATGACGATGCAGATGGTGATGGCAACATTGATGATGACAATGGCGGCGATAACGACAATGATAACGACAATGATAACGACAATGATAA
>JALWLE010000015.1:0-5043 GCA_026996605.1 Flavobacteriales bacterium | reverse complement strand
GATAACGACAATGATAACGACAATGATAACGACAATGATAATGATGACTAAAAAGTGTGTTGTTTAGTGTTCATAAATGTCAGGTTTGGGGTCTTATGCCCCGGACTTGACTTTTAACAAAAAATTATAAACCTTCACACATTAAATACGTATCTCATACGTTACATAAGTTACAATAATAATTTAAACATTAATCAGATGAAACATTTTATAATCATAATAACGTTTATCATTTCCGGTCAGTTGTCAGCACAAACTTGGCTCACTAATATTGAACAAGCTAAAAAATTAGCCCAAACCGAACATAAACCCATTCTTTTGGTTTTTGAAGGTTCTGACTGGTGCGCACCTTGCAAGAAACTAGAACGCAATATTTTAAACACACCGGAATTTAAAGCTTTTGCCAAAGAACATTTGGTTTTACTAAAAGCAGATTTTCCCAGACGCAAGAAAAATCGTTTACCTGAAATGCAACAAAAACACAATGATGCTCTTGCTGCACAATACAACCCGGAAGGAATTTTTCCTACAATTCTTATACTAGATGCACAGGGTAATATCTTAGGACAAACCGGATATTTAAAACATAAAACACCGCAATTTTATATCAATTGGATTAAAGAACAAACAAATTAGTAATGAAACCGACATGATTAAAATAATTATTAAACACACAAAACCTGCCCCTACTTTTGTCGGGAGAAATGATTGTTTTAATCATCAAAGGTTACCTCTAACATTGATATTAAAATTAAAAATTAACAGATGAAACGGAAAATTAGTTTTTTATTTTTATTGTTATTCTTTTACCACTCAATTCAAGCCCAACAAATATACAAGCGCGTTTTAAAACTGATGGGAAGCAGGTTTGAGATTGTCGTTGTGGCTGATAACCAAAAACAAGGTGATAAATACATAGACTTGGCAGTCAATGAAATACGCCGGATTGAAAAAGTCATTTCCTCTTGGGATCCGAAATCCGAAACTTCGACAATTAACCGAAATGCCGGAATTAAACCTGTTAAAGTAAGCCATGAATTGTATAATTTAATTAACCGTGCCAATAAAATATCGAAAATAACCGACGGTGCTTTTGATATTTCTTATGCATCTATGGACAAAATCTGGCACTTTGACGGTAGTATGAAACAAATGCCAAGCCCCGAAGCCATTAAAAAATCCGTTTCCAAAGTCGGTTATCAAAATATTATCCTAGACCCGGAAAATCAAACGGTCTTTTTAAAATTAAAAGGTATGAAAATCGGCTTTGGTGCTATAGGAAAAGGATATGCTGCCGATAAAGCTAAACAATTGCTCGTAAGTGAAGGGGTTAAAGCCGGTATTATCAATGCTTCGGGCGATATGAATACTTGGGGCAAACAACCCGATGGACAAAAATGGCAAATAGGGATTACCAATCCGCTGCATAAAAATACGGTTTTTGCCACCTTTCCCTTAACAGATGAAGCAGTAGTTACATCCGGCAATTATGAAAAATATGTTATCTTTAATGGCAAACGCTATACACACATTATCGATCCCAGGACCGGTTATCCGGCTTCCGGAATTATAAGTGCAACGGTTTTTGCGCCCAGTGCCGAGCTTGCCGATGCCTTGGCAACCTCAATTTTCGTCATGGGTGTAGAAATTGGCATTGACCGTATCAATCAATTACCCGGAGTAGAATGTGTAATAATCGATGATAAAAACAAAATTCATACCTCAAAAGGCATTCATATACAAAAATATTTGACTAATAAATCTAAAAAACAAAATCCATGAAAAAACTGTTGAGCATCATTATACTTATTACCGGTTTATTCAGCTCTTGCACGGTAGTAAAGCCTTATCAGAAAGTCAACTTAAACGACCCCGATATGATTTTAAGCCAACATAAAGAAAGCAAATTTGTATCAACCTTCCAAGTCTATCGCGAAGCGGCATCAGGTGCCAGTGGCGGCAAAACAGGCGGCGGTTGTGGTTGCAACTAACAATAACCTGTTAGGCTTACAAAACCTGATAGGTCTAAAAACAACAAGACCTGATAGGTTTCTAAAACCTGTTAGGTCTGAATATAATAAATATAATGACTAACAAACAAATAGACCTAGCAGGTCTTGGAGACCTACTAGGTCAAAATAAAAAAACATTGACAATGAGATACCTAACATCCATTCTTAGTTTATTTTTCATACACACACACGCCCAACAAACTGATACTCTGTCTGTTAAAAAAGAACAAAAAGTAACGCATTATAAAAAACGGGTATTAGATGCTACGGAACTGGACATTTTGGGAAGCTATTACACCCAAGAAGGTAATAATGCATCAGTCACCGGTGGCATCGGACGCGAATCCTTGAATAATTTTGCAACTAATATAAGTATCGCCATCCCGGTTAATGCCGATGATGTTTTTAGATTTGATGGTACTATCTCATATTATACATCAGCTTCATCCGGAAACCTAAACCCTTTTGACACAGGTGCTTCCGGCAATGGTGACGATGACGACGATGACGACGACGACGATGATGACGATCGACCTTCCGGAATCAATGACAATCAAACAAGCATGAAAGGTTCGCCTTGGATTACTTCATCAGGTGCATCCAATAAAGATGTTTGGGTCAACGGAAACTTGTCTTATGAACATTCATCTGACGATCGTAATACAGTCAGTAGCGGACATATCAGTATCTCACGAGAATATGACTACAATTCCTTTGGTTTTGGAGGAAGCATTCTCAAATTATTTAATCAAAAAAATACCCAATTCAGTTTATCGGCCAGTATTTTTTTAGATAAATGGAATCCACGCTATCCTACCGAGATACATGTTTACCAAAAAACAAATGGAAATTTAAACAGAGATTTTTTTAGAAATGCAAATATTCTTGATCAATTTGGACAAGTAACAGATAAATTAGGTCCGAACACTTGGCAACCGAAAACAACAGAATTAGTAGATAATAATGCCAGAAACACTTATTCGGCTAGTATTACTTTTTCACAAATTCTTTCTAAAAAATTGCAAGTGTCATTATTCGGCGATATTGTTTTACAAAACGGTTGGCTATCCAATCCCATGCAGCGCGTTTATTTTAAAGACCGTCCAAATTATTACATAGGTGAAGCGTCAGATATTCCGTTCTATACAAATCCTAAAAAAAACAACGGTGTATTTCAATTGGCAGATGATATTGAACGCTTACCAAATTCACGCCTAAAAACACCCATAGGCATACGTGCAAATTATTACATCAACGAATACTTGGTGTTACGAAGTTACTATCGTTATTATTTTGACGATTGGAACATTCAATCACATACCGTCAACTTGGAATTGCCGATCAAAATATCTGAAAAATTCACTTTATATCCTTCATACAGGTATTATAACCAAACGGCAGCTAAATATTTTTATCCTTATGAAACGGCTTTATCCACTTTTCAATATTACACGTCCGACTATGATTTATCACCATTTTCAGCAAACCAATACGGCTTTGGCATCAAATACACCGATATATTCTTAGACACCAAAATTTTCGGGATTTTCGGTTTAAAAAAATTGAGCTTGAATTACAACTATTACAAACGCAACAATCAATTTTACGCTCATATCGTTACATTCGGCTCGACATTTATTTTGCAATAATTATGAATCCAACAAATCCGGACGAATCTTTTTGGTAATTTCTTCGGCTTGTTGCTCGCGCCATTCTGCTATTTTTTGATGGTTACCGGATAATAAAACAGGTGGTACTTTCATGCCTTTATATTCAGGCGGTCGTGTATAAACAGGCGGTGCCAGCAAATCATTTTGAAAGGAATCGGTTAATGCGGAAGTCTCATTGGTCATGGCACCGGGGATCAATCGAATAACGGCATCAGCCAAAACCGCAGCCGGCAACTCACCACCTGACAAAACATAATCTCCAATAGAAATTTCACGGGTTATATGCAAATCACGAAGCCGTTGATCTACGCCTTTATAATGTCCGGCTAAGATCATCAAATTATTTTTTAAGGACAACTCGTTAACCATTGTTTGTGTTAAAACCGGTGCATCAGGTGTCATAAAAATAATATCGTCATAGTCCCGTTTCGATTTTAATTTTGAAATCAATTGATCCAACGGCTCGACCATCATTACCATACCGGCACCACCGCCGTATTGATAGTCGTCAATCTGTTTGTATTTTCCCTTGCCGTAATCATGAATGTCATGAACAAATATTTCAACAACGCCCTTATCTTTGGCGCGTTGGACAATGCTATAACTTAAAAAACTCTCTAAAAGTTGCGGCACGGCACTGATGATATCTATTCGCATAGTTTTATTTTTTCTACTGCAAATTTAGTATTTATTATTGATGAATTGAGGATTAATCCTACTTCATTGATTGCTTTTCACATTAATAAATAGTTGTTGCTTCAAATGATATAAATGCTTGCATTTTGAGGAAAAGAGAATACGAAAGCATAGGTCACTGAGTGTCCCGTCCCGACTTTCGTTGGGACGGGATGTATCGAAGTGACCGGTTTAATACAGATTTTAGATTTGTTCTATTTAAAGTCGTATTTGCAGGTTGAATCTACCGACAAAAAATAATCTTTAAAAATTTTCTTTTTTTCATAATAGTTCGTATTTTCGCAGACTAATATAAAATTATAAAAAATTAAAAATAAATTTGTAAAAAATGGCAATATTAGGAGAAATTCAAAAGAAATCGGGGGTTTTAATCGGTATTATTGCATTAGCATTATTTGCTTTTGTAATTCAAGGATTGATTGATAACTCATCATCTCTGGGTAAAGGAAATGTAAATATAATTGGTGAAGTAGATGGACGAAAAATAGTCCGAACCGATTTTCAAAAAAGAGTTGCATTGGTACAAAAACAGAACCAAAATATGTCTCAAATGCAAGCCGTTAAAGCTGTTTGGGATCAAATGGTTAACGAAGCTGTCTTAAATAATCAATATGACAAATTAGGTATTAAAGTCGGTCAAGACCGATTGAGAGAATTAATCGTCA
>JALWLE010000014.1 GCA_026996605.1 Flavobacteriales bacterium | reverse complement strand
AAACTGTATAGCATGATAATACATAATAGAATAGCTCTGTTTAGATATTAACAAAACTTTGACTTTGCAAAATCCGTTTTATTAACATAACAACAGACATTTAACTAATATTTAATATCAAAAACACTTAAAATATTGTATTTTTGTCAAGATAAAAATTTTGAACATGGCAGAAGATAAAAAATCCTTAAATTTTATTGAACAAATTATTGAAGAAGATTTAAAAAACGGTTTACCCAAAGATAAATTACGTTTTAGATTTCCTCCTGAACCGAACGGCTATTTGCATATCGGACATGCAGCGTCCATTTGTTTAAATTTCGGTTTGGGACGAACATATCAAGCACCGGTCAATCTGCGTTTTGACGACACCAATCCCGCCAAAGAAGAGCAAGAATATGTCGATGCCATCAAAAAAGATATTGCTTGGTTGGGATTTGAGTGGGACAAAGAGTTGTATGCTTCCGATTATTTTCAGCAACTTTATGATTGGGCAGTCGAAATGATTAAACAAGGTAAAGCTTATGTCGATGAACAACCTCAAGAAAAAATTAATGAACAACGCGGCACCCCGACACAACCCGGTATTGAAAGCCCATACCGTAATAGACCGGCTGAAGAAAGCTTGGATTTGTTGGAACGTATGAATAAAGGCGAATTTGAAGAAGGTGCTATGGTCTTGCGGGCTAAAATTGATATGGCATCACCCAATATGCACATGCGCGACCCTATTATGTATCGTATTTTACACAGGGCGCATCATCGTACCGGTGATCATTGGAAAGTTTATCCCATGTATGACTGGACGCATGGGCAATCTGATTATTTAGAACAAGTATCGCACTCGCTTTGTACTTTAGAGTTTAAATCACATCGTCCGTTGTACGAATGGTTTATTGAGCAAGTTTATAGTGGCGGTCTCAAACCCAAGCAGCGCGAATTTGCCCGTCGCAATTTGAGTTATACCGTGATGAGTAAACGTAAATTGTTGCAATTGGTTGAAGAAGGACATGTCAACGGCTGGGACGACCCGCGTATGCCGACCATTTCCGGTTTACGCCGTCGCGGATATACGCCCGAAGCTATTATCAATTTTAGTGAACTATCGGGTATTTCCAAGCGTGAAAACGTAACCGATGTCGCATTGTTGGAATTTGCCGCACGCGAGCATCTCAACAAAATTGCCCCACGTAGAATGGCGGTTTTAAATCCGGTTAAATTGATTATTGATAACTATCCGGAAGATAAAGTAGAATATCTCAAAGCTGAAAATAATCCGGAAGACGATAGTGCCGGCTATCGCGACTTACCCTTTGCACGCGAATTGTATATCGAACGAGATGATTTTAAAGAAAGCGCCAATCGTAAGTTTTTCCGTTTGACACTCGGTAAAGAAGTACGTCTCAAAAATGCTTATATCATCAAAGGGGAAAGCGTAATTAAAGATGAAAACGGTGAGATAATTGAAATTCATGCTACTTATGATCCTTTGAGTAAAAGCGGTAGCGGAACGCCCGAAAGTAAACGTAAAGTGAAAGGAACTTTGCATTGGGTAACAGCAGAACATAGTATTCCGGCAGAAATCAGAATATATGACAGATTGTTCATAGATGAAGCGCCGGACGGACATAAAGACAGGAACTTTTTAGAGTTTCTGAACCCCAATAGCTTACAAATTGACAGAAAAGCCCGTTTGGAACCAAATTTGCAAGATGTCAAACCCGGAGAACGATTTCAATTTACTCGTTTGGGATATTTTGTAGTAGATCCGGATTCAAAACCCGAACATTTGGTGTTTAACAGAACCGTTACTTTGAGAGATACTTGGAAAAAGAAGTAGCAAACGAAGTCAAATTATCCGTAAATGAAAAAATAGCTCACATTTAAAAGATTTAATGAGAAATGAAACATTTGCTATTGGTCATATCATTCACGTTGCTGATTTTAAATCCTTTACAAGCACAGGTTAGTTTTAAAACACGTGTCTCAAAAAACGAATTGAGCATTGGTGATCGTTTGCGGGTAAGTTTTGTCTTGTCATCAAATAGCGGCAATCTCAATCAAAGCAATTTTATCCCGCCGGCTTTTGACGGATTTCATAAAATTATGGGACCAAGCACCTCTCAAGAGTATTCTTTTATCAATGGAAGAACGTCATCAAGTTTTACTTATTCATATATCTTACAGCCGGTCAAAACCGGAACTTTTACCATAGGTCCGGCAAGTATTAAAGTTGACGGCAAAACTTATCAAACCAAGCCGGTTACTATTAAAGTTGTTAAAGGTGAAGTAAACCGGAATAATACTGTCTATCCGGGTACGACACCTAATACACCTAAAAACAATAATATAACTGTCAAAGACAAAGTTGATAATGCTTTGTTGGTTGCCGAACTGACCAAAACCAATCCGTATGTCAACGAAGCGGTTGGTTTAATTTATAAACTTTATATCCCCAGAAATTACGGTGTCGTTAATTACAACGAAACCGGTCAACCCGAATTTAATGGTTTTTGGGCGCAAGATGTCGATAAAAAAATAGCCGGTCCGTTTGAAGGCGAAGTAAACGGTAAACCATACATTTATTATATATTACGAAAAAAACTCTTGTTTCCGCAACATGCCGGTAAACTGACGGTCAAACCACTGACTTTGCAAATTGACCTGCAAGTACCGGTTTATCGTAACTTTTTCGGTATGCGTGTCCCCGACTATGAAGTGCAACGCGTCCGGTTGACTTCCGGTAAAAAAGTTTTGCGGGTAAAAGATTTGCCTAAACAAAACCAACCTATTGATTTTTCGGGTGCTGTCGGTCATTTTGATTTTAAAACCGTCATTGATAACAATCAGATCAAAATGGGCGATCCTATCAATATCAGTGTACAAGTACAAGGCGCCGGTAATCTGAAATTATTTGATTTGCCCAAACTCAAAGCCCCCGAAGGTTTGGAAGTTTATGACCCTAAACATACCGAACAAGTCCAAACGACTTTTGCCGGCAATCGGGGTTTGGTCAAAGATGATTATATCATTGTGCCGAATCAAGCCGGAAAATTTATCATTCCGGGTGTACGCTTTGTTTACTTTGACCCGAAAACCGGACAATATGTTACCAAAACATCCGATGATATTGTTCTGTTTGTAACCGGTAGCGGGAATGCCGCTAGCCAATACAATACCACCAATAATGTAGCAAGCACATCTAACAACAATGCTGTTGATTTCAGATTTATCAAAGAAAAAGCTAATTTCACAGGTAAACATAAAACCGATTTTTATCAAAGCAAATTATTCTATACATTGATAGGTTTAGCCTTTATTTTGGCGCTTTTAAGTTTCGGATATTATAAATATGTATCTAACAAAACCTATGATGCCGAATATGAAAAACGCAAAAGAAATAAAAATTTAGCAGCCAAATTTTTAAAAGAAGCTAAAAAATCTATCGGAAATAAAGAAGCCTTTTATGCTAAGCTCGAAAAAGCCCTGCATAATTTCTTAAAAGCCCGCTTACATATCGATACGGCCGATATGTCAAAAGGCGTGATTAGACAAAAACTTACGGATAAAAATGTCTCAAAAGAAAACATAGATTTATTAATGGATTTGCTCAATCGTTGTGATATGGCACGCTACACACCGGCAACCACAGGCAAAATGGAAGATGATTTTGCCGATGCCGAAAAGCTGATGAATGCTATATAAACAGAGAGTGGAAATTGAAATACCGGTATCAAATAACCATATCACCAAATAACCAATTTCATCAAATGATAACAAAATGAAAAAAATACTATTCATTACAGGTTTTCTCGCAACATTTCTTTTACATGCACAAAGTGCCGAAAATTTTTTCAAAAAAGGCAATGAAGCTTACAAAAAAGGTGACTATCAAGAAGCTATTACAGCTTATGAAAAAGCACTGCAAACCGATAGTATCGCCCCTGAATTATATTTTAATTTAGGCAATGCATATTATAAACTTAACCGAATAGCCCCGTCGATTTATTACTACGAAAAAGCCTTGAAATTAAAGCCGGATGACGAAGATATTCGTTATAATTTACAGTTAGCCAATCAAATGAAATTGGATAAAATAGAGCAAGTCCCCGAAAGTTTTTTATTAAAAACAAAAAAAAACATCAATAAATTTTTTGATTACAACACATGGGCATGGTTAGCCGTGTTGAGTGCTATTTTCGGATTTTTTGCCTTTGTTATCTTTTTATTTACCAAAAATACCAATACCAAACGCTTTACCTTTGTTGTGATGTGGGTTAGTTTGTTTTTACTGCTCTTTACATGGTATAATGCCGACTATGGCAAAAGACTTTCGCAGCAGCAGTATGCCATAGTTTTTCCGGCCAAAGTAGATTTGATGACAGAACCCAATTTGACCTCAGACATTGTGATAACTTTGCATGAAGGTTCTAAAATCAAAATCTTAAAAAAAGATGCCGATTGGTATTTGGTAAAATTACCTAATGGTAAAAAAGCTTGGATTCCCCAAACGGAAATCAAGGTTATTGATTAAAAATTTATTTGTAAATTTGTAACAAATAACCAAAAAATTATTTAATTATGTTGTATTTAGCATCTGACAATTCAAGCATGTGGACCGTAGGAAACCTTTTTGGGGCTTTCTTCTTTTTAGTAATTATTATTTTAGGTTTAGTAGTTTACAAAATGGTAGTCGGTGGCAGCAGTACATCGGTAAGTGATGATGACAACGAATAATGAGAACTATAAAAGTATTGCGGTTTCAAGTTTTGCCGTTTCTGTTTTTACTGTTTTTTATTAAATTTTCTACTTTATCGGCACAGCAAATTGCCTTGTTAAAATATAAAGGTGGAGGTGATTGGTATGCCAATATTACAACATCCCTTCCCAATCTGATTCAATTTTCCAACCAACATATTCATACCGTTATTGACGAAAAACCGGCAGTTGTTACCCCCGATTCACCGGAAATTTTCAATTATCCTTTTGTGCATATGACCGGACACGGCAATGTTTTTTTTGATGAAAATGATATTCAAAACCTTCGAAAATATCTCTTAAACGGTGGTTTTTTACATATTGATGATAATTACGGTATGGATGCCTACATCAGACCGCAAATCAAAAAATTATTTCCCGATCAAAAATTGGTTGAATTGCCAAAAACACATCCCATTTTTAACCGGTTTTATCATTTTCCGAACGGACTTCCCAAAATACATGAGCATAACGGCAAACGACCGCAAGCTTTTGCTATTATCATCAACAACCGAATAGTATTGTTATATACTTACGAAACCGATTTAGGCGACGGTTGGGAAAGTGAAGCGATTCACCACGATCCATGGGAAGTACGCGAAAAAGCCTTGAAAATGGGCGCCAATATTCTACAATATGCCTTTACCAATTAATGTATGACCAAACTTATCAAAAATATCGGGCAGTTATTACAAGTCAGGGATAATACAACTGCATTACGTGGTGAAGAGATGCACAAATTACCTTTGATTGAAAATGCTTATTTAGTCATTGACAAAGGTGTTATTGCCGATTTCGGTCCCATGTCCGAAATGCCTTCTATTGAAGCGGAAATCATTGATGCCGGTGGTCGCATTGTTATGCCCTCATGGACGGACAGCCACACACATTTGGTTTTTTCCGCTTCTCGTGCCGGCGAGTTTGTCGATAAAATTAACGGATTGACTTATGAACAGATTGCCAAACGTGGCGGTGGAATTTTAAATTCCGCCAAAAAGATAGCAGAAATTTCAGAAGATAAACTTTATGAAAAAAGTGCTGAATTGCTTAAAGAAGTCATGCAATACGGCACCGGTGCCATTGAAATCAAATCAGGTTATGGCTTAAGTTTAGAAGCCGAACTCAAAATGCTACGCGTTATCAAACGTTTGAAACAAAATTTTCCAATTCCCGTAAAAACAACCTTTTTAGGGGCACATGCGGTTCCGGAAAAATATAAAAATGATAGAAAATTATATATTGATTTGATTATCAATAAGATGATTCCGGTTATTGCTCACGAAAATTTAGCTGATTATATTGATATTTTTTGTGAAAAAGGCTATTTTACTACTGAAGAAACCGATCAAATTTTACAAGCCGGTACACGCTACGGACTTAAACCAAAAGTGCATGTCAATCAATTTAATAGTATAGGAGGTGTTCAAATGGCGGTTAAACACCATGCCGTGTCGGTAGATCATTTGGAAGTGATGACCGAAGCGGACTTTGACATTTTAACAAATTCAAATACGATTGCGACTGTCTTACCCGCTTGTAGTTTTTTTATCGATATACCCTATGCACCGGTTAAACAAATGATTGATCAAAACATTGCCGTGGCTTTGGCTACGGACTTTAATCCGGGTTCGACACCGAGTTTTAATATGAATTTTGTGGTATCTTTGGCTTGCATCAAACAGAAATTAACACCCGAACAAGCTATCAATGCCGCTACTTTAAATGCTGCTGCCGCTCTCGAATTGGCAGATGAAGCCGGTAGTATCAGCAAAGGCAAAAAAGCCCGCTTAATCATGCTCAAAAACTTCATTAAAGACTATAAAGAAATACCTTATTATTTTGCAACCAATCCGGTTGATGAATATTTTTTATGATTTTTGTAAAAATATTTATTTTTTTTAATAAAAATTAGGTTTAGAATAAAAAAAGCTTACCTTTGCCGTATTAATAAATTAAATTACAATAATGAAAACAGGAACAGTAAAGTTCTTTAATGAAGCCAAAGGTTTTGGTTTTATTATCGACGACGATTCAAACACAGAGTATTTTGTACACGTTACAGGATTAATTGATGATATCCGTGAAGGTGACAAAGTAGCGTTTGAACTCAAAGAAGGTAAAAAAGGTTTGAATGCAGTAAACGTTAAGCAAGCTTAATTTTTATTGAATAAATTTTTTACGTAGCTCGGTTATGCCGAGCTTTTTTTATACATAGACAAGCAAGTATTATAATATTTTATTTATAGAAACAACTCATATATTTTATACTCTTTAAGGTTGCATTTACTTATTGAACTTACGATTAATTACAGTACATAATCGATTTTATTAATAAAAAAGCCCTACCTGAAAAACAGAAAGGGCTTTAATTTTATTATGATATTATGATATTTATCCGAGATAAGATTTTAAAATCTTACTTCTTGAAGTATGTTTCAATCGTCTGATAGCTTTTTCTTTAATTTGTCTCACCCGTTCACGCGTTAAATCAAAAGTTTCTCCTATTTCTTCAAGCGTCATCATATGGTTACCATTTAAACCGAAATATAACTTAATAACATCGGCTTCTCTGGGTGTTAAAGTGTTTAAAGCACGTTCAATTTCAGTTCTTAGAGATTCTAACATCAAAGTTTTATCGGGACTGGGTGATTCTCCCGAACGCAACACATCATATAAATTAGACTCTTCACCTTCAACCAAAGGAGCATCCATTGATATGTGTCGTCCTGCATTCTTAAGTGAAATTTTAACATCGTTTATAGACATATCTAAAGCTTCTGCTAATTCTTCAGGTGATGGTGGTCGTTCGTTTTCTTGCTCCAATTTGGCGTACATTTTATTAATTTTATTAATAGAACCGATTTTATTCAAAGGTAAACGAACAATACGAGATTGTTCAGCCAATGCTTGCAAGATAGACTGACGAATCCACCAAACAGCATATGAGATAAACTTAAAACCACGAGTTTCATCAAATCGTTTAGCAGCTTTGATTAGCCCCAAGTTGCCTTCATTTATTAAATCGGGTAAAGACAAACCTTGATTTTGATATTGTTTAGCTACAGAAACGACAAAACGTAAATTGGATTTAACCAATTTTTCCAATGCTTTCTTATCTCCGGCTTTGATACGTTGTGCTAATTCTACTTCCTCGTCGGCAGTAATCAAATCTACCTTACCGATTTCTTGTAAATACTTGTCTAATGACGCAGTTTCTCGGTTGGTAACCTGTTTGGTAATTTTAAGTTGTCTCATATTATAACGGGATTTATTAAGAATATTCACTTACTATTACGCAAAAAATAATAAAAGGTTACAATAATTAATATTTTTTATTACGGGTCTATATCGATTTAAGTGGGTAATATATATAATATCTCAAATAATAATGTCACCCCTTCGGGCCTATTTGATAAACCCCGTAGGGGTGATATATTTATAGTAAATCTATGACGTTAAAAACATAAACCCCGTAGGGGTGACATTATATTTAAAAAAATAATCGCCATGATTATATGATTCTTGAACCTAATTTATTATTACCCAAACAAAACAACATAGAGCCTTTATTACTCATTATTTTTAAGATTCAAAATACTAAACATTACAATCATGCGATACGATAACAGTAAAAGTTTTGTAATTTTACAAAAAATCTTTTTTATATATTTATGATATATTCCCGGAAATTTAGCATCTTAATTTTATTATTATTTCTGTCAGTTCTTATCAATTTAAGTTTAGGTTCTGTTATTTTTCCGCTTCATATCTGGGAAAAAATTTGGCGAGGGCAAAATTTAGATGCCGGATTCCGACAAATTTTGTTATACCGTTTAGCCAAGCTTTTAACAACACTTATTACCGGCGCTTCCCTAGCCGTAAGTGGCTTGATAATGCAAAGTGTTTTTCGAAATCCTATAGTAGGTCCATATGTTCTTGGAACCAGTGCCGCAGGTGGTCTCGGTGTGGCTATTTTAATTTTGGGCAGTGCTATCGGAGAATATAGTTTAGTAGGAAGTATGTCCATTGCTTTATCTGCAGCAATCGGAAGTGTTATTAGTTTGTTAGGAATTATTATTTTATACCAAAAACTTAAATCACCTGTTAATTTGCTAATTGCCGGTTTAATGTTAGGTATTTTTTCCGGCGCTTTAATAAATATTTTAAGTTACTTCACTCAGGCCGATGCGTTACAAAAGTTTGTGTTTTGGTCAATGGGTAATCTGGGGAACCAATCTTGGGAACATATTATACTCATGGGAAGCATTAATACTTTAACCATATTCATAAGTTTATTTTTTATCAAGGATTTGAATGGCTTATTATTAGGTGAAAATTATGCTAAATCAATGGGTATTAATGTGTATCGTTCCAATTTAGTTTTAATTATTTTAAGTGGTATTTTAGTTGGCATTGTCACAGCTTTTGTAGGACCGGTAGCATTTATCGGGTTGGCTGTACCACATATAGCACGTTTGTACTTCAAAACACATTTGCATCAAGTTTTAATTCCTGCAGTTATTTTGATTGGTAGTATTTTATTAGTCATTTGTGATACCATAGCACAAGTCCCCGGTAGCTCATTAAGTATGCCTATTAACAGTATCACAGCACTGTTTGGAGCGCCTTTAGTTACTTATTTGATAATGAAAAAGGCATAATCCCAAAAACAACTATTAATTATAACCCCAATAAATAGTGTCATTTTCTTGTATCTTCATTAAAAATACTCGTTATAACTACGGTTATAATAATATTTTTTGTCTTGATTATCTAGCAATTCGAAATATAAAGAAGACCTACTAATTCTAAGAATTTAGTAGGTCTAAAAAAATATTAATCATAGTTTTAAGAGCCTAAACCTAAACAGTGACTTTGTCAATTACATCAACAAAGACATCTTTTAACCGGTGTGTACCAACAGCTTCTTTTAATGCCTCAATCGGTAATATTTGCTCTTTATTTAAGACATAGGTTGCAGCAGCCAGAGCTGTACTTTTACGATTTGCCATTTTGCTAAAAGGCACAACTATTAGTTCCGGAAATGCGTATCTCAAATCATCAGTAACCAATTTTTCATCGATATAGATTTTGGCATCCCGATGCAATTTAGGTTTTACTTTGTTTAGACCGTCTTCGGTTACAATAATAAAATAATCAGGTTTATCTAATCCGGTATAGTTGATAGGTTTGTGGTCAAAAATAACTTCTGCTACGGAAAAGCCTGTTCCGACTGTAATCGGATATTCTCCTTTCATCGTAGTATTCAGTCCGGCATACATGCCTGCTATAGCCAAAAATCTGGCAACTGATTGCGCTCCGCCACCGGCAGAACCAGCAATTATAATACCTTTGCGTTTTTTTAATCCGGCATCAAATTTTGTTTCAATTACTTGACTTTGCTCAATTAATGATGGAGTCTCTTGATCAACTATTTTAGTCGCCGGACGTTTGTGTTCCAAAATATTTTCATTTTCTACGACTTCCATCAATTCGTTCATACGTTTCATTCCGTAAGACGGACATAAACTGGCAGCTTCAACAATGGAAAAACCTTCGGTTTCAATGGCTTTCTTGAGTGTATCTTTGATTTTGTTCGGGGCATTAACTCTAACTGCAAAACGCGCACCCGAAGCATGGGTTAGCTGAATTAAATCGAATGGCGGTACATCTTTTTCAAAATCTATAATTTCCTTATATTTTTGAGTTGATAAGCCACTGATTTGTCCACCGGTCATGCCGTACAGTAAATTATTTAATACGATTAAAGTCATATCTATATTACGACGGGCGGCTTCTAATATATGTTGTAATCCTATGGTTGCCCCACCATCACCTATGAAGGCAATTACTTTTTTGTTTTGTTTTTGAGCAACACCCATAGCGACCCCTAAGCCCAATGCCGGTGAACGCCCATGTAACCCGTGAATGGTATGGGTGGCAAATAGCGGATCAATTAAACCGCTACAGCCTATATCACTAACCACAATGATATCTTTCGGGTCATAACTGAGTTCTTGTAAAGCTTTGTTCAAAGCATTTATAGAAATTCCGTGTCCACAACCCGGACAAAACGGAAATTTTTTATCGGTTAAATAAGTTGTTTTTAGATTCGTTGTCATCATTCAAAAATTTTTGCTTATAAAACAGCATCAATGATTTCTTGCGGGTGAATCATATTACCCATTTTATTGACTTGTTTGATATGTTTTATAGGACGGTTTCCGTACAAAATTTCCTTGTACTGACCTGTTAAGTTTTCTTCGGCTATGACAACTTTGTCATAACGATCAATAATGTCATAGATAACCGGTGCTACCGGTAACAAAGATTTTACGACTAACATATCGACTTTTTTACCTTTCTGTCGTAAACTTAAAAGGGCATCACGTGCGGCATCGGCAGTAATGCCCCAAGTAACGATTAAATCTTTGGCACCTTCTTGCTTATCTAAATTATAAATAGTTAATTCGTCTATGCGGTTCAAAAATTTATCTCGTAAACGTCGGGTATTAGCCAAAGCTTCCGGATCATTTTTACGAATATTAGCAGCTTCATCGTGCGTAGAAGCCGTTATACGCACCAAGTGTTCTTCATTACCAAGCGGCAAAAACGGTGGTACTAAACTCTCATCAGCTTTGTATGGCAAATATTCACCTTCAATTTTAGGTTTCTGTCTTTCAACTTTAGTAATTGGTTTGAGTTTAGACAAGTCAAAAGATTTTTGATACATGACCATTTCTTTTGATGTTAATAAGAATACCGGTGTACGAAATTTTACAGCGGTTTTTACTGCTCTGACTGACAATTCCCAAGCATCTTCAAAACTAGAAGGCGAAAATACCGGAACTGGATAACCACCTGAAATAATACCGTTTAAGATAGCCAAGTCACCTTGTGCACCGGTAGTTGCCGAACCCGTGCTGGGACCTAAACGTTGTGTAATGATAACTATTAAGGGTAATTCCATAGCGTATGCCATATTGATACTCTCAACCATTAAGGCAATACCCGGAAATGCACTGGATGTTGCCGGTAACCTTCCGGCAGCTGACATACCGGCCATCCATTGAAAAGTGGTGATTTCATCAGGTGCTGCATAAAATTGAGGAAAACGTTGTTTGCCGTATTTGTACATCCAATTAGAAGGTGTAATAGGATAAGCAACGAAAGTATCCGCTCCGGCTTGTACCAATGCTTCTATCATCAGTTTTGAGCCGTCTATTAGGGTTTTTGTTGAAGTTTTTGTTTTCAAAATATTAAAATTTTAAGAGACAAATGTAAGATATTTTGGTTATATGTTAATATGATTATTTGATTTTGTCTGATATCTGAAACATTTTATTTTAACGTTACGATCAGATATAAGATGATTAAGATAATCATTTCTCTCGACAAAAGTCGGGGTAGGTTTTGTGTGTTTAATAATTATTTTAATCATATCGGTTTCATTTTAATTCATTTCTTCCAAACGAATATTTTTAATAAAATCAATTGATTTAGCGATGTCTTTTTGCAGGATACGATCTTCTTCAATAAAAGTAACTTCTTGACGATAACTTTGTATAAAACTTTGTAAGAATGAAGAAGTTTTCAATTTTCTAAAAGACAATGCTTGAGAGCCGGTCAGTAGTTCAATAGCCAAAACTTTTTGTACATTTTCCAGCAGGCGATATGCTTTGGTAGCAGCATTGGCACCCATACTCACATGGTCTTCTTGTCCATTGCTTGATTCGATAGAATCAACGCTAGCGGGGGTAGCCAGTTGTTTGTTTTGACTGACCGCACTGGCAGAGGCATATTGCGGAATCATCAAACCGGAATTTAAACCCGGTTCGTTGACTAAGAATGCCGGTAAGCCGCGTTTGCCGCTAATCAGTTGATAGGTACGTCGCTCTGAAATATTGGCAATTTCACTCATGGCAATGGCTAGCATGTCTAAGGATAAGGCTAATGGTTCACCGTGGAAATTTCCTCCTGAAATAATTTTATTTTCATTCGGAAAAATCAACGGATTATCTGTTACAGCATTAATCTCGTTAATAATCGTGCGTTCTACATAAGTAACCGCATCTTTTGCTGCACCATGAACTTGTGGTACACAACGAAATGAATAAGGGTCTTGAACATGCTTCTTGGGTTGTTTGATTAGTTCGCTATCATCCAAAATATCTCTGATAAATTCAGCAGTCTGGATTTGTCCTTGATGTGGGCGAATGTCTTGTACTAAAGCATCAAAAGGTTCAATGCGTCCGTCAAAAGCATCGAGTGATAAAGCAGCTAAGATGTCAGCAATATACAATAATTTTTTAGTAGCAAATAAGGTATAAACTCCGTATGCCGACATAAATTGGGTGCCGTTGAGCAAAGCCAATCCTTCTTTGGCTTGCAGTTTGATAGGTTGCCAACCAAATTTTTCTAAAATTTCTTTACCTGTAAAAATCCGGTTTTGATAGTTTACTTCACCTTCACCCATTAAAGGCAGTGATAAATGTGCCAAAGGAACTAAGTCACCTGATGCCCCTAATGAACCTTGGCGATAAACTACCGGAAAGATATCATTATTATAAAAATTGATGAGTAATTCGACAGTTTTAAGTTGTACACCCGAATGTCCTTTAGATAGGGATAATATTTTAAGCAATAACATCAGTTTGACAATCTCGTCCGGTACCCGTTCACCAATACCGCATGCATGACTTTTTACCAGATTTTCCTGTAATTGATTGATTTGACTATCATCAATTTTAATATTATGTAAGGCTCCGAATCCGGTATTGATACCGTACAAAGGTCTTTCAGACATTTTGATTTTTTTGTCTAAAAAGTGACGGGCTTTGACTATTTTTTGTCGGCTGTCATCGGAAAGTTGTAGTTTTTTATTTTGCGAAAAAACTTGCCATAAATCATTGAGATTTAGGAATTTATTATCTATTACATGATGCTTTTCCACTAGATTTTTGTTTTTGTTAACGGCATCAAATATACAATTTTCAGCTTAAAAAACAATTGCGGTATGTTAGTTTAAAAGAGTCTGCTATTCATTAAAACTCAAAAGTTTTACCTTCCCGAGCTATATCAACTTCACCAAAAACTTCGGAAGCTTCTTTTACAAATAAATATTCACTGGTATAACGGGATGAAAAATGTCCTAAAACTAAAAAGTTTACTGCGGCTTGTTTGGCTATTTGTGCTGCTTGTTTGGCTGTACTGTGTTTGGTTTTGGTTGCCAAATCTTTATGTTTTTCGAGAAAAGTAGCTTCGTGGTAGAGTAAGTCAACGTCTTTAATCAGTGGAATGATATCCGGTTTATATATAGTGTCTGAGCAATAAGCATAAGATTTTGCCGGTGGTGGCGGCAGGGTTAATTTTTCATTAGAAATGATACTACCGTCTTCTCTAGTAAAATCTTTGCCGCGTTTAAGGTTGTGGTATGCCCAAGTTTCTATTTCGGGATATTGTTTGACGGCATCAATATTGAGTTTGCGCAAAGCCGGCTTTTCTTGAATCAAAAATCCATTGGTGTAAATACGGTGTTCTAGGGGGATAGTTTTAACCGTATATTGGTCGGTTTCTAAAATCAATTCGCTTTCCGGTGAGGACAGTTCATGAAAAAATAACGGATAATTGATGTCGGTTTTGGTCAATTTAAATTGTAATTCGATAATAGCTTTTAACCCGACCGGTGCATAAATATGTATAGGTTTGTCTCTACCTATTAATCTTAAACTTGATAAAAAACCGACTAAACCGAAAAAATGATCACCATGCAAGTGTGAGATAAAGATATATTGGATTTTATTGAATTTATGTTTGTATTTCCGCAACTGTATTTGCATACCTTCGCCAGCATCAATCAATAGCAATTCGTTGTTGATTTCCAGTAATTGTGAACTGGGAAAAACCGTACTGCGAGGTGTTGCGGAATGACATCCGAGAATGTGTAATTTCATATCGATTATATTATAATGTGTGGTTGCCCAAAGTTACATTTTTTTGCTTTAATTGAATTTATAAAAAAACGGCAACCCGTATGAGCTGCCGTAGTAAATAAAAAAATAAAAAAAAAAAGGTATATCTTTAGCTAAACATAATATTATATATACGATCAATTTCTTTCTCTAATTTTGGCACGCTGATATGGCGAGCTTGTCGTATGGTTTCTCTACCGTCAAAATATCCCAAAACGGTAGGGATAACAAAAACATTATAATAACCACGGGCTTCCGGTAACATTTGAACATTAATTTCCAAAAAATTCATTTCCGGAAAGTGTTCTTTTAACATATCTTGCAATTTGGGTGATAACGCATCGCCGACATTACAAGATTCATCTGAAAAAAAAACCAAAACAGCCGGATGTTCTCTTAAGAACTCATTAGCTTCTTCCAAAGTTGTTGCAAAGGTGTATGCCATTAGTTAGATCTTTAAATTTTAAGGGCAAATATATTATTTTTTTTGATTGAATAATTCGTTAAAATAAATTTTTTGTAAATTTTTAATTTATACGTATTCAGATATTTAAGTTAGTTTTGTACGGAATTTTACAATTGAATATATCAATCTTTTTGTATAAGTTAAAAAATACTTGTGCATCTCTGCAGTTATTCTTAATTTTGTATTAATATTAATTTAAAAACTTAAAAATTATGGGATTATTTTCATTTATCAAAGATGCCGGCGCTAAATTGTTCGGACATGAAGAAAAAAAAGAACTGGAAACCAAATCAATAGAAGAAATTAACTACGAAAAAGCGCAAAAATTGATGCAAGAAGTTATGGCAATGGGTTTACCGGTTGAAGATTTGAATATTGTTATCGTCGAAGACAAAGCTTTGGTATTCGGTACACCGGCTGATCAAGCTACCAAAGAAAAAATTATTTTAACCGTAGGTAATACCGAAGGTATTGCAGAAGTTGATGACAAAATGGAAGTTGCCAATCCTGAACCCGAAGCTACTTTTTATACCGTTAAAAAAGGCGATTATTTAAGCAAGATTGCCAAAGAAGTTTATGGTGATGCTTCTAAATACAATGTAATTTTTGAAGCCAACAAACCTATGCTTAAAGATCCGGATTTGATTTATCCTGGACAAGTTTTGCGTATTCCGCCATTGGATTAAATAAAAAAATCAATATTTATAAGCCGGCATTTTGTCGGCTTTTTTTGTTAAAAATTATTAAAATATTTGTGTAAAAGTGTATTATACACTACCTTTAACATTAGTATGAGATATAGTAAATTATGGATTTTATGGTGTTTGCCTTTTTGGGTACTTGGACAAAACAAGTTTGAATTGACACCAAAAACAGAAGTTGCAAACATACCTTTTGAGCTGGTCAATAATTTGATTATCCTAAAAGTTGAGGTTAACGGTATGGATTTGAATATGGTTTTTGATACAGGTGTCAAACAAACTATATTGATTAATTTAAAATCTTTAGATTCTTTAAATCTGAAAAATGTAAAAAAAAGACTGTTTACCGGTATTGGTAAAGAACATAACTTTATAGAAGGCTTATCATCGCCGCATAATAAAATTGACCTGCAAAATCAAATTTATAATACTGATGCTTTGATTTATATAATTACAGGTGCCGATTTTCATTTTTCTGAAAATATTGGTGTTAACATCAATGGTTTAATCGGTGGTGATTTGATCAAAGACTATATAGTACAGATAGATTATAAAAGAAAGCGCTTGTATTTTTATAAACATCAAAATTTTAATTATCGGCTATTAAAGAAATATAGAAAATATCCTATTCAAATTATTAGAGGACAGCCATACATTTATACTTATGTGCAAACGACCAAAAAAACGCAACGAGTTGATAGCCTAAAACTTTTGATTGATACAGGCAATAGCGATGCAGTTTGGTTTTTTAACCGTCAAAGAATCAGACTTCCTATTAATCAAAAAACCGTAACAGATTATTTCGGTTTGGGTTTTAGTGGTGAAATTAAAGGTGATAGAGCAAAAATTTACAAATTCGGATTGGATAAAAAATTGCGTTTCAAGCATGTGTATATTGGTTTGCCGGACAGTATCTATTTTAAAAATATTGTTCAAAATCATGCTTTTGACGGTTTGTTGGGGAATGAAGTTTTAAGACGTTTTTTTGTCTTTTTTGATTATAGAAATCAAGCTATCTATCTAAAAAAATATCATAAAAGTTATAGAGAACCATTTTTGTTTAACGACACCGGAATATATTTAGCTTACGATGGAAAAATACCGGTTAAGGTAAAAAAACTCGTTACAAATTTTGAATCGAAAACAGAAGCTAATACAATTAATGTTTACCAAGAAAATACTTATATTTACAGTTACCAAATGGTAGATAGAATCATTATCAATTATATCAGAAAAAATTCGCCGGCTGATAGAGCCGGATTAATGGTCGGTGATATTTTGCTTAAAATCAATAGTAAAGATGTGTATCAATATCGTTTAGATGAACTTGAAAAACGCTTCTTTTATCACAATCAAAAACATTTGGAATTTACTGTTAGAAGAAAAGGGCTTATATTGACTTTTAAAGTTTATAATACGAATCAATTATAGAAATAATGATTATGATTTGAGAAATGAGAGCATAGGTCACTGAGTATCCCTATGATGATCGGGATGTATAGAAGTGACCGGTTTTGATAGAGAAACTAAAAATATTGCTAAAACGCTTTTTTAGTTTTCTTTTCATCAAAGTAGTGGTCGTAACGGCTGTAACAATTTAAAATAGCTTCCAGTATTTGCAAATCGTTGGCTTCACGGATAAATTTTTCGGGATAATCACACATTTCAAGCACCAAATACACATCTTTTTTATCTATTTTGAGTAAGCGAGACAGAATTTCGCGGTCAAATTTAGCTGCTAAAATTCGCTTGACATTATCTTCTTGCTGTATTTTTTTCAGACGACGAATATCTTTAGCACGAGTAGCAAAAATATTGTAAATTAAATCGACAGGATTCATAATCTTTTTAAGAACATCATTCACTCTTGATAAAGCAGTCGGATTCGGGCTACCGAACATAGCAGCTATTTTAGGACTGATATCAATCTGCTTTTGTACCGGGATTAAATTAATATCTATAGGTAAACTGCCGGTTAATTGATTAGAACTAACAATGACTTCATCCAGTTCGACGGGCGCATCTAACATATAAATAGTTTGGTGTTTTTCGAGTTTTTCGGGAGTAACTTTAATATTAATCGTTTTATATCCCATAAAAGCTATGATGATGGAATCATTAACTTTTGCCGGCATACTGAACATACCGTTTTGATCTGAAGTAGTGCCATCCAATGAGGTTAAATTAACAATATTTGCCCCCACAATTACTTGTTTAGTGCCGGCATGAATCAAAGTGCCACGAAATAATTGCTCCTGACCTGAAACTATAAAAGTTGTCCAAAAAAAGATAAAAACCAAAAATGATTTATACATATAATAATATCTCTAATGATTTGGTAAAAATATAAAAATCCTTTGGAGTGACTTGGCAATTAGGAAACTTTTAACGAAAAATAAGATTTTTGATTAAAAAATAGACCACTGATTAATTCCTTTTTGAGATGAAAATGACATGATAATAAGAAAATAACGGACAGAAAAGTCTCTCAAAACAGTTACTATTTAATAGAAAAATTGTATCTTGCAATCTTAAATTAATAAATGATTTTATATGAATAGTGAAGAGAGAATAATTCCTATTAATATTGAAGATGAGATGAAATCATCGTACATCGATTATTCTATGTCGGTGATTGTGTCAAGGGCATTACCCGATGTGCGAGATGGTTTAAAACCGGTACATCGCCGCGTTTTATTCGGGATGCACGGTTTAGGATTAGCTTCAAATAAACCTTATAAAAAATCGGCAAGAGTAGTCGGTGAAGTTTTGGGTAAATACCACCCGCATGGTGACAGTTCGGTTTATGATGCCATGGTGCGTATGGCACAAGAGTGGAGTATGCGTTACCAAATGGTTGACGGACAGGGTAACTTTGGATCTATAGACGGTGACAGTCCGGCAGCCATGCGTTATACAGAAGTTCGTATGCAGAAGATTTCGGAAGCTATGTTATCCGACATTGATAAAGAGACGGTAGATTTTGTTAATAATTTTGACGATACGCTCCAAGAGCCAACCGTTTTACCTTCTAAAATACCTAGCTTATTAATAAATGGCGCTTCCGGTATTGCTGTAGGAATGGCAACCAATATGCCACCACATAATTTGAGTGAAGTTATCAACGGAACTATAGCTTATATAGATAACCCCGATATTGAAGTTGATGAACTTATGGAACATATTAAAGCTCCTGATTTTCCTACAGGTGGGGTCATTTATGGTTACCAAGGCGTCAAAGATGCCTTTATGACCGGACGCGGTCGCATTGTTTTGCGTGGTAAAACCCATTTTGAGGAGATCAAAGGACGTGAAGCTATTGTTGTAACAGAAATTCCCTACCAAGTTAATAAAGCGGATATGATTAAAAAAACCGCCGATTTGGTTAACGATAAAAAACTCGAAGGAATTGTTGACATCAAAGACGAATCTGACCGTAAAGGAATGCGAATCGTGTATTATTTAAAACGAGATGCTATTCCGAATGTGGTCTTAAACAAACTGTTTAAATATACAGCGCTGCAATCTACTTTTAATGTTAATAATATTGCATTGGTCAACGGCAGACCCGAAATGTTGAATCTTAAAGATTTGATTCGCGAGTTTGTCAATCACCGTCACGAAGTTGTGACGCGTAGAACGCAATATGAACTACGTAAAGCCGAAGAGCGTGCGCATATTTTGGAAGGGCTTATCATTGCATCGGACAATATTGATGAAGTGATTGCCATAATCAGAAGTTCTAAAAATGCCGAAGAAGCCAGAGAACGTCTGAGAGAACGTTTTAAACTGTCTGAAATTCAAGCTCGTGCCATAGTCGAAATGCGACTCAGACAATTGACCGGCTTGGAACAAGATAAGTTGCGCAGTGAATATGAAGAGTTGATGAAAACCATTGCCGACTTAAAAGATATTTTGGATAAAAAAGAACGCCGCATGCAAATCATCAAAGATGAATTGATAGAGATGCAAAATAAATTTGGTGATGAACGTCGTACCGAAATCAATTTTGCCGGTGGTGATGTGAGTATAGAAGATTTAATCCCCGATCATAAAGTGGTTATTACCATTTCGCATGCCGGTTATATCAAACGAACCTTATTGTCTGAATACAAATCTCAAAAACGCGGCGGTACCGGACAAAAAGGCGTCAAAACGCGAAGTGAAGATTTCTTGGAGCATATCTTTGTAGCTTCCAACCACGAATACCTGCTGTTCTTTACCCAAAAAGGCAAAGTCTTTTGGATGCGCGTATTCGAAGTGCCGGAAGGTAGTAAAGTGTCCAAAGGAAGAGCTATTCAGAATTTGATTAATATTGATTCTGACGACAAAGTCAAAGCTTTTTTGAATACCAAAGACTTAAAAGACAGTGATTATGTCAATTCTCATTATGTTTTGATGGTTACTAAAAACGGCGTGGTCAAAAAAACCTTACTAGAACAATATTCACGTCCGCGACAAAACGGTATTGCAGCTATAACCATACGTGAAGGCGATGAACTACTCGATGCCAAACTCACTGACGGTAATAGTCAAATTATGTTAGCGGCACGCAGTGGAAAAGCCGTTCGCTTTGAAGAAAATAAAATTCGTTCTATGGGTCGTACTGCTTCAGGAGTACGTGGTATTACACTAGCAGATGATAAAGATGAAGTAGTTGGCACGGTTTCTGTAAGTGATATGTCAAAGGACATCTTGGTTGTTTCTGAAAAAGGTTACGGTAAACGTTCTAAACTTGAAGATTATCGAATAACCAACCGAGGGGGAAAAGGGGTTAAAACCATTAATATAACCGATAAAACCGGTGTTTTGGTTGCCTTAAAAGATGTAACGGACAATGACGATTTGATGATTATTACCAAAAAGGGACTAACTATTCGTATTCCGGTAGCAGACTTAAGAGTAATGGGACGTGCGACTCAAGGTGTGAAACTGATTAATATTAAAGAAAATGATGCGATTGCCGCTGTAGCTAAGGTTATGCATAATGAAGATGAAATTATTGAAGAAGACGGTAATAGTGTTGAAAATCAGCCGAATAACAATTTAAATCAGTCAGAAGAAAAACAAAATAAAACTGAAGAATAACAT
Source organism: Flavobacteriales bacterium (assembly GCA_026996605.1). Taxonomy (GTDB): domain Bacteria; phylum Bacteroidota; class Bacteroidia; order Flavobacteriales; family Flavobacteriaceae; genus WGBX01. The sequence goes on along the minus strand of JALWLE010000014.1, from coordinate 6,147 downwards.
AAACAAACTTAAATTTTAAAACACATGAAAAAAATAACCTTTATTTTATTGACACTTATCGGTTTTAGTGCTTTTGCACAAAAATCAGAAGTTAAATCAGCAGAAAAAGCTTATAAAAAGGGCGATATTGCGACAGCGAAAGAGATGATTCAAAAAGCTTGCAAACTCAAGGACCAAGCTGATGATAAAACCAAAGCCCGTATCATGTTTGTCAAAGCGGAAGTCTTTGCCAAATTAGGTTCCAAAGATTTGGATAATTACGGTAAAGCTTTGCAAGCTATTGAAAAATTGGAAGCTTTTGAAAAACAAATTGATAGAGACAAATATACAGATGATGCAGAAAAATTGAAAACGCAAATTTTTAATGAAATCAAGAATATTATAGATAGCGACATAAATAAAAAAAATTATAAAGAATTAGAAAAATCTTCTGAATTAGCTTATAATATCAGTAAAAATGAAGATTATAAATATTATTACGCTGTTGCCGCTTTGTTTAACGAGCATTATGGAAAGGCTGAAAAATTATTAAAAGAATTATACGATAGCGGTTATACAGGTGTTAAAGATATAATAACTATCAAAAACAAACAGACCGGAAAACGTGAATCTGTAAATAGTGAACAAGAAGCTAAACTATATATTTTAGCCGGAACGCATGAGGATTTGAAAAAGGAGAAAACCCCGAATCTTCGCCCTGATATTGTAGCTAAATTACTATTTGTATATAGCAAACTTGGTAATGATGAAAAAGCTATTAAATTTATTGAAAAAGCTAAAAAAGAAGACCCTAACAATTTGGACTTAATCATTGGAGAGGGTAATTATTACTTGAAAAAAGGTGACAATGAAAAATTTGCTGCAGCTATGCAAAAAGCAGTTGAGTTGGACCCTAAAAACAAATTAATAAATTTTAATTTGGCATATGCCTATTACCAACTTAAAAAATATGATAAAGCCAAAAAATACTATGAAAAAACAATAGAACTTGATCCTAATTATGTCGATGCCTACAAAGGTTTAGCTTATATTATTTTAGTACCTGAAGAAGGGATTACCAAAGAAATGAATAAAGATGAAGTATTGATGAATGACAAGTTGTACAATAAATACAACAAACAACGTTTAGATTTGTATCGTCAAACTTTACCATATTTAGAAAAAGCATTACAAATTGACCCTAATGATAAAAACGTTTTAGTTATGTTGAAAAAAATCTATCGAGATTTAGAGATGAAAGATAAGTATAAAGATGTTAAAGCTAAATTAGACGCTTTGAAAGCTAAATAATTAACTAGGGTCTACTGAAAAAGCTCAGAAGTGCGTTTAATTTTTAATTTCTGAACTGAATACGTATATAAATACTTTAAAGTGAAGAAGTTAAAAAAGATGCATGCACTTCGGCAGGCTCAGCACATCGCTTCTGAGTAACAATAAAATACCAGATATTAATTCACAAAAATACAAGCTTTTTAAAATAAATGTAGAAAAAAACTTACACTTATGAATTTTAACTTGTGTGTAATAGGTTGAATATTAATATTTTAAGCATTTTTCAGCAGACTAACTTTTAATTTTTTTATAAAGCCGGATAGAGCGATTTCTTTCCGGCTTTTTTATGCCTGAAGAAATTGTTTTTTTTACAAAATAAATTGAATATCATCACAAAAAATGTGTAAAGTGCAGATTTCTAAATTTTGAAAAAAAATCAATTTTAAAATTAAAAATTATGAAAACTAAGAATACTTTACACAAGAGCAAGTTATAAAAATTCTAGCAGATATTGCAGAAGAAAAAGACGAAATTTAATAAAGGCATGACATTGGATATAACAACTTTGATACGTGTATAAGTAAATTATTCAATGAAACCCATAATTCATAACGTACTAATCTTGAATCACCCATTCGCCTGTTTGCAATAGCGGACGGGCTTTTTTGTATTTAATATCTTGTTTTTGACCGTTGTTGACATTTATAATTGTCACAATTTCATTACGCCCGTAAGTTTTACCTTTACGAATAGGCGACGTAATTTCTTGACGTTGTCCGCCTTGCATGGCTTGACGGTTATTTGCCGCCATTTCTTCGAGTGAAGGAATATTGTCGGTACGGCTTTCGGTATATTTAGGCTTACGACGTCGCGGTTGACGCGCTTCCTGAACTTGATTGGGATCTTGGGTTGGTAAGTCCCCTTTGAACAAGAATGATAAAACATCTTTATTAACTTTATCCAACATACTTCTAAACAATTCAAAAGCTTCAAATTTGTATATCAGCACGGGATCTTTTTGTTCGTAAGATGCCATTTGTACCGATGTTTTCAGTTGGTCCATCTTGTGCAAATGCTCTTTCCAAGCTTCATCAATAATAGCTAACGAAATATTTTTTTCAAAATCATCGACCAATTTTTTACCTTCCGACTCATAAGCTTCTTTTAGGTCGGTGGTAACTTTGATTTCGCGGGTACCGTCGGTAAAAGGCACCACGATTCGTTTGTAACGATCGCCTTCATTTTCATACACTTGCTTGATCACCGGAAAAGCAATCTGAGCCGAACGGGCAATTTTTTCTTTATAATGTTTGGTTGCCGTTTCGTAGAGTTTATCGACCAATTCTTTTTCCGAAAGATTTAAAAATTCGTCTTTAGTTACCGGCGAATTAATGGCAAAAGTCGTAATCAATTCTTTTTCAAAACTTTCGAAATCTTTAGCCGGTTTGGTTTGTTCCACTATGGTTTCAATAGCTTCATAAATCATATTGGATATATCCACCTTTAAGCGCTCGCCTTCAAGCGCATGACGACGCCGTTTGTAAACCAATTCACGTTGGGCATTCATCACATCATCGTACTCCAACAATCGTTTACGAATACCAAAATTGTTCTCTTCCACTTTCTTTTGGGCGCGTTCAATGGATTTTGAAATCATCGGATGTTGAATAACATCGCCTTCTTTCATTCCCATTCTGTCCATGATTTTGGCTATTTTTTCCGATCCGAACAGTCGCATCAAATTATCTTCCAAAGACACATAAAACTGCGATGACCCCGGATCACCCTGACGACCGGCACGTCCTCGAAGCTGTCTATCAACCCGTCGTGAATCGTGGCGTTCGGTACCGATGATAGCCAATCCGCCGGCTTCTTTAACTTCGGGCGCCAACTTGATATCCGTACCACGCCCCGCCATATTGGTGGCTATGGTAACCACACCCGGATTTCCGGCTTCGGCAACAATTTCCGCTTCACGTTTATGTTGTTTGGCATTTAAGACATTGTGCGGTACTTTGACATAATGCAACATTTTACTCAACAATTCGGATGTTTCTACCGAAGTAGTACCTACCAATACCGGTCTGCCTTGACGTGTGAGTTCTTGTATCTCTTGGATAATGGCATTGTATTTTTCACGTTTGGTTTTATAGATTTTATCGTCCTTATCAATCCGTGCCAAAGGCTTGTTAGTCGGCACTTCAACCACATCCAATTTATAGATATCCCACAATTCTCCGGCTTCGGTAACAGCCGTACCTGTCATACCGGCTAATTTGCGATACATACGGAAAAAGTTTTGCAGTGTTACCGTGGCATAAGTTTGAGTTGCATCTTCAATTTTGACATTTTCTTTAGCTTCAATAGCTTGGTGTAGTCCGTCGGAATAACGACGTCCTTCCATAATACGACCGGTTTGTTCATCGACAATTTTGACTTGTCCGTCCAAGACGACATATTCAATATCTTTTTCAAACAAGGTATAAGCTTTTAGCAACTGATTTAAAGTGTGTAGTCGCTCACTTTTAGCGGCATATTCTCTAAACAATTTGTCTTTTTGAGCCGCTTTTTCGGCATCATCGGCATCAGAGTTATCTATTTTGCCGATTTCTTCACTGATATTGGGCAATATAAAGAAATCGGGGGCGGTATCTTTTGATAAAAATTCGACACCTTTATCACTCAGTTCGATTGAATTATTTTTTTCATCGATAACAAACAGCAATTCTTTATCCACTTCGGGCATCAAAGCATTGTTGTTTTCCATGTATTTGGCTTCGGTTTTTTGTAAGAGTTGTTTGATGCCTTCTTCACTCAAAAATTTGATTAAAGCTTTGTTTTTAGGCAAGCCGCGATACACACGCAGTAAATGAAAACCGCCTTCTTTGGTGTTGCCTTCTTTAATGAGTTTTTTTGCCAATGCCAATTCTTTAAGCATGGCGGCTTTTTGTGCTTGATAAATTTTTTCAATATAAGGTTTTAGCTCATTAAATTCGTGCCGGTCTCCTTGTTCCACGGGACCTGAAATAATCAATGGTGTTCGGGCATCATCGATTAACACCGAATCTACCTCATCTACTATGGCATAATTGTGTTCGCGTTGTACCAAATCGGTAGTTGTATGTGCCATATTGTCACGCAAATAATCAAAACCGAATTCATTATTGGTTCCGTAGGTAATATCCGCTTCATAAGCCTTGCGACGTTGCGGTGTATTAGGTTGGTGACGGTCGATACAATCCACACGTAAACCGAGAAATTCAAAGATAGGTCCCATCCAAGCGGCATCCCGTTTGGCTAGATAATCATTGACAGTTACCAAATGAGCGCCACGTCCGGGCAAGGCGTTGAGATACAAAGGCAGAGTTGCTACAAGGGTTTTACCTTCACCGGTCATCATCTCGGCAATTTTACCTTGATGTAACACAATTCCTCCCATGATTTGCACATCGTAGTGTACCATATCCCAAACCACTTCTTTACCTTCGGCATTCCAACGGTTAGACCAAATGGTTTTGTCATCATTGACCGTAATATAGTCGCGAGTAGCAGATAACTCTCGGTCAAGCGGTGTCGTAGCAACCTCCATAGTCTCATTTTCTTTAAAACGACGCGCTGTTTCACGGACAACGGCAAAAGCTTCCGGTAAAATGTTATCAAGTACTTTTTCTTCAATTTTGTAAATATCATCTTCAATGGCATCAATCTCATCATAAATGGTTTCGCGTGCTTCCAAATCCGATTCTTGTTCGGCTTTCTGACGCAAATCATCTTGCTTGTCACGCAGTTCTTTGGTTGCCGCTTTGATTTTATCTCTAAATTCTTGTGTTTTATGCCTTAGTTCATCTATACTAAGTTGTTGCAATGCCGGTCCCAAGCTGTTGACTTGATCGACAAGCGGTTGCATTTGTTTGATATCTTTGGTTTTTTTATCGCCTAAAAATACTTTAAGCAAGGAATTAACAATCTTCATATTCACAGGGTTTTTAATCGTAAAAATACTTTTTGAAAAATCCTATTTTTTCTTCCAAAAAGTTTAAATTATATAGGTATCAAAAATACAAAAAAAAGTCTCTTTAAAGAGACTTTTTAGGATTTATTAACATCGAGTTTTAATATTCATCTTCATTCCAAAGAAAGTCTTCTTCGGTTGGGTAATCAGGCCAAATATCTTGAATCGTTTCAAAAATTTCTTCTTCCTCTTCAATTTCTTGCAAGTTTTCTACGACTTCAAGTGGTGCGCCTGTTCTGATAGCGTAATCTATCAGTTCATCTTTAGTCGCCGGCCAAGGGGCGTCACTCAAATAAGATGCTAGTTCTAATGTCCAATACATAGTGTTTAAATTTTAAAAAGCTGGCAAAAATAATAAAAAAATTTTTTAATAATCAATAATTATTTCGGTATCCAAGGAATTTCCTTGACTTGCAAATCCATAGACAATTTTCGTGCCAATACAAACAAATAATCGGACAATCTGTTGAGATATTTGATCAGTTCTTCCGAAACCGGTTCTACTTCATTGAGATACGTAACTTTTCGCTCGGCGCGACGGCAAATAGTTCTGCAAATATGACAGACCGATACTTGCTCGTGCCCTCCCGGTAAGACAAAATGCGTCATCGGTGGCAAAGTTTGCTCCATAGCATCAATTTTTTGCTCGAGAAAAGCAATATCTTCTTGATCTATAGGTTTAATGTCTAAACGGGGCTTGCCATTAGGCAAAGTTTGTTTTTGCAAGTCAAGCGCTAAAAAGGAACCTAAAGTAAATAACCGGTTTTGAATTTCAATCAATTCTTCCTGATAAGTTTTATCAATTTTATCCCGCAATAAACCGATATATGAATTCAGCTCATCAACCGTTCCGTAAGCTTCAA
>JALWLE010000013.1 GCA_026996605.1 Flavobacteriales bacterium | reverse complement strand
CCGGACACGGCATGACCGGTGCCGTAAACAAATTACAACGGATATTAGGACTTAAAATTCATGAAAAATACCAATCGCGAATTAAGCTCTCAGACGAAGAACGTCCGGTAGTATTTATCACCCATATGGAACACCATTCCAATCAAACTTCTTGGTTGGAAACCATAGCAGATGTTGAAATCATTCCCTACCTTGACGAAAAACATATCGACTTTGATGCCTTTGAAACGCTGATTAAAAAATATGATATACGTCCGCTTAAAATTGCTTCGGTTACGGCTTGTTCCAACGTGACCGGTTTGCAACCGGATTATTACGAAATAGCCGGTTTAATTCATCAATATAACGGCTACTGTTTTGTCGATTTTGCTTGTTCGGCACCTTATGTAAATATTGATATGCATCCAACCGACTCACGTCAACAATTGGATGCTATTTTTTTCTCACCCCATAAGTTTTTAGGCGGACCGGGCACCTCCGGCGTATTGATTTTTAACCGGCAACTCTATCAAAATACCATACCTGATCATCCCGGTGGCGGCACGGTACTATGGACCAATCCTTGGAAAGAACACCGGTATTTTGACGATATTGAAATGCGTGAAGATGGTGGCACCCCCGGTTTTTTACAAACCATTAAGACTGCTTTGGCTATCAAACTCAAAGAACAAATGGGGGTAAACAACATTTTGGCACGAGAGCATGAAATTTTAGGACGACTCTTACCGACATTTCAATCTATTGACAATTTGCAATTATTAGCAAGTAATTTTACCGACAGATTAGGGGTTATTTCTTTTAATATAGAAGGACTTCCATACAATCTCGGCGTCAAGTTACTCAATGACCGTTTCGGTATTCAAACCCGTGGTGGATGTAGTTGTGCCGGAACTTACGGACATATTTTGCTTGGTGTCGATAGAGAAAAATCAAAACAAATTGTTCAAGAAATAGAACAAGGTGATACCTCTCATAAACCCGGCTGGATACGCCTATCCATACATCCGACAACAAGTGATGCCGAAGTGGCTTATATCATCAATGCGATAAAGGAATTAGCCGAAAATCATCAAGATTGGCAAAAAGATTATATCTTTGTCAATGGTGAATGCGAACACAAAAGTTTTGATAATCATCAAAAATTGAAAAGAATAGTCAAATCAATGTTTGATAATTAGTATCAAATAACTATTAAAAACGTTTAGCAAAAGCATCTAACAATTTAAAATATAAAAACCGGTCACTTCGATACATCCCGATTAGCATCGGGACACTCAGTGACCTATGAGATTTAAAATCTAATTTCTAAAATCTAAAATCAATAATCACCATGTCTTTATCAACCATTATCATTATCATCACCGGGATCACGACTTATTTAGGCTTTAACGACCACAAACTCTTTGAACGCTTTAAATTTTCAGTTTCAGGTATTAAAGCCGGCGAATATTACCGCTTTATAAGCTCTGCCTTTTTGCATGCCGATTGGTCACATTATTTGGTCAATATGTTTACCCTATATTTTTTTGGTGATTTTGTGGTCCATTATTTTGGTCCTACTTATTTTCTACTTATCTATTTCGGTGGTGTTTTTATCGGCAATTATTTGACTTATTATTTTCATAAAAACAACTTATGGTATAACGCCATCGGTGCTTCGGCAGGTGTTAACGCTGTTGTTTTCAGTTATGTTACTTTATTCCCGTTTGAGATTATTTGGCTTTTTGCCATTATTCCCGTTCCGGCAATCCTATTTGCCTTGGGATATTTGTGGTACACGACCAAAGGCACCCAAAATACGTATTCACGTATTGGACATGAAGCACATTTCGGTGGTGCCATTGCCGGCGTGGTTGCTACCATTTTATTAGATTCTCAAGCCGCTTTTGGCGCACATCCTTTGGTTACGATTGTGCTGTTAGGGGCTTTGGGTTACGGGTTTTATTATATACAAAACCGTATGAGTTAATACCTCGATACAATCTCGATTATCAGCAACCGTACTTTGACAAGCTCTGTGACCTAAAATTGAAGTTTTTTTTGTGTCAATTAGCTAAGTAGATAAGGTTTTTAAAGAAAGTTCAGCATTTTCATAAACAATATACGTAAAATGTACCAGCCAATCGCCGGTATTAAAATAAGTACTATTGTTATTAATAGGCATTTGTAAAGGCAGGTGCCGGTGTCCGAACACAAAATACTTAATATCGGGCTGTTTTTTAAGATATTGTTTGGCATATTGAAACAGCCATTCGCGTTCTTCGCCTTTAAACTTGGCGTCATACTCGCCACTAATCAACTTATTGCGTTGCGATAAATATTTAGCAAGTGGCAATCCGATATCGGGGTGTAACCAACGGTACAACCACTGTGCCACCGGATTGCGAAAGAGTTTTTTGAGTAATTTATAAGTTTTATCCCCCGGTCCGAGACCGTCACCATGACCCAGCAGAAATTTTTGTCCGTCAATTATGAATATCTGCGGGTCAAAAAAAATGGGGATATTGAGTTCACGAGTTAAATAATCCTGCATCCACATATCGTGATTGCCGGTAAAGAAATAAATTTGAATACCTTGGTCGGTTAGTTCCGCCAATTTGCCCAAAAGCCTGACAAAACCTTTAGGAATCGCCGTTTTATACTCATACCAGAAATCAAACATATCACCGAGTATAAAAATAGCTTGTGCATCGGCACGGGTGTTTTCTAACCAATCAACAAACAGTTTTTCCCGTTTACTACTACTCAATTTTCCGGGCAATCCAAAGTGATGGTCAGACGTAAAATAAATTTTTTTGCCAATCGGCACAGTAATATGTTTATGCTTGGTCTGCGGCATACCATTCAGCAAAGGATGTTCCCGTTTCGTATAATTTTAATTTAAATAAGCTTACATTCTTAGGCAAATGCGGCATAATCCGTTGCGCCATATCTTGAATCATCATTTCGCCTGTGGGCTGAAAGTCAACCAATAAAATATGATGTCCGCGTTCTTCTAGAAAATCACCGATTTCTTTATAAGACGTATTTTTATTTAATACTAAAGCATGGTCATAGTCGTCAATCACTTGTTTTTTAACAATTTCTTTCAAGTCGCCAAAGTCAATAACCATACCGAATTTGACATGATTGGGGTCTTGAATCGGTTCGCCCATAACGGTAACTTCCAAACGGTAACTATGACCGTGTACATTGCGACATTTACCGTCATATCCTGCAAGCGCATGACCGGTATCGAAATGAAATATTTTAGTTAATCTGATTTTTGCCATAATACATCTTTGTTAATTGTCTTCTTCAAATTCGTCCAAATCATCAGGCCCTTTATAAGTCTTGGTAAAATACCAAATCATCAGCATTGTAATGCCAAATCCGAGAATAACGGGCAACAATGCTGTAATCCAATAGGTTAGATGATACCACCAATCTTTTTGAACGGCTGTGACAATCATAATTTATTTTTTGCAAAGATACGGAATTAATGAGTTAAAAGTTGATTGTTGAATTAAATAAGTATCATTTCAGATTATTTTGAACCATATAAGACACATAAGTTCATATAAGTTTTTTTCTTTTGTGTCCTTATGTGTCTTATGTGGTTTTATTTATTTCAGATATTGTATCAATATTAAAGGGATTAAGTTATATCAAAATATAAAATCAAAATTTTTTCAACAAAAAACCGGGTAGCCATTTTAGTACAAAAGCTACCAAACCCCAACGTTTGGTAATATACGCCACTTTTTTACGGCGCTTAATGGCTTGGGCTATTTGTTTGGCTGCGGTTTGCACATCGGCTTTCCAAAAAGTTTCGCCTTGTGCCAATTTAGTATCGACAAAACCCGGGCGTATATCCGTTACGGCAATACGGGCTTTTTTACTTTTTTGCGCTTTAATCCAAAGCGCTTCCATAAAATTTGCTTGATAGGCTTTGCTGGCATTATAAGTCGGATTGGCAGCCCCACCCAGCAACGATGCTACTGACGATACATTGACCAACTGTCCTTTGCCTTGTTCTCTGAAATATTTATACGACGCGATCAAAGCTTTGGTAACGCCGATAACATTGGTTTTAATAACCGATTCACAGATTTCCCAGTCCAATTCGAGATTAAATTTACCGATACCGGCATTGACAATGATTAAATCAATCTGTCCGAAATGTTCATGCGCTTGAGAAATTATGTCATCTGTTGTTTCCGTTTGTCGTATATCATGCCGGAATGTCAAATATAAATCAGGCTGTTGCGCTTTGATTTCATCTAATTTTTCTTGTCGCCGTCCGGTTATGGTAACGTGATGCCCTTGTGAAGTGTAGAGTTCTGCCAATGCGCGTCCTATACCTGACGTGGCACCGAAAATAAGGATATTCATGTTGTTGATTATATGGTTATTTGGTTATTTGGTGATGTGCGTGTCCCTACTTCCGTAGGGGGTTATTTGATTAATCGAGTTGAAAGTGTCAAGTGAAAAGAACCAAGTACAATCAGTATATTGCACTTGGCACTTTATCGCTTTCCACTAATTTACTCTTTATCTCTTAAACGGCATATCGCCTTCTTTTTGTTCGGGCATACGACCACGTTCTCTGTCGGATTTGATAATTTGCGGATTATGGGGCGGTCCGCCAAATCCGTTACGACGCCCTCTAGCACCTTGTTTGACAATTTCATCCCATTTGAAATCATAATTCGGGGCTAAATTCCGAAGTTTATTAACCACAAATTCTTTATTAACCGGTGGTCCGGCAGTAAAAATTTGTACAATTTCATCGGCTTTGGCATCAAAAAATATTTTTAATAAATAATCGGCATTATGATTCTCATCTTTGAGTTTTTTCAGATAATTAATTGCCGTGATAATATTATTTTTTCCCAAAGCTAACTTATCGGCCATCATATCCAATCCCCAACGGTGGTAGGTATAAATAGCTTTATGATAAAATTTCGAATTGTCATTGAGCAAAAGTTCTATTAAGTCGCCTTTTGAATTGTTTTTATTATCTTTTGCCCAACCCGCTACATTATTTTGTTCGGCATTGGTTTGCACAATTTCTGCCTTTTCGTAAAAAGGCTTGCCGGCATTTTCTTTAAAACTGTCAAAATCATGTCCCAATGCCACATAGGCATAAAACGCCAACGTACTTACCAAATTATTATCAAACAACTCGATATTAAAGTCTAATTTTTCAAATTCGCGATAGGTAAATTTAAAATTTTTGTCCACCAAATTGAGCAACAAAGTTTCATAATCCGATTTGAATACCGGTCGGTAACTTCTAAAATACAATTCCGCCGTGATTGCATTTTTGTTGATATCGTACTCTTTGATATTGAGCAAAATATCAACTTTGATTTTTTCATGGTTTTGAAATTGTTTATCCGACCAACGGCGTTTATTGATAAACTCTTCCATTGCCTTTTCCAAAGTTCTGAAAATCTGCTTATTAGAACCACGTACACCGGCGGCATTAATCGTTACATCGGCTTTAAACTCTTGGGCTTGCAGCGGATTAATAATTAAGAATAGTATAAAAGCAAAAATAATTCGTTGCATAATGACTGTTTTGTAAAAACAAATTTAGTGTTTTTTTGATTAATACATTTGATTTAACATTTAAACGAAAATTGACATAAATTATTGAATTTTTATGGTTCAATTCTCAAAAAACACGGTCAACTCGCTCCACTACGTTCCAGCTTCTCAATTCTACAAATAATAAAAGAGATTTCTCTCTATGTTCGAAATGACACCGAAATATTACAAACTTCAAACTTTCAACTTATGTACCAAATCAAAAATATCCCCCGCTACTTCCTTTTTCGTTTTTAACGGATAGTCAATAATATCACCTGATTTAGTCAAAATACTGACTTTGTTGGTGTCGTGTTTAAAACCGGCATTTTTTTCGCGTAACGAATTCAGGACAATAAAATCCAAATTCTTTTTTTGTAGTTTTTTCAGGGCATTGGCTTTTTCGTTTTCGGTTTCCATAGCAAAACCGATAAGTATCCGGTTATCGCTTTTTTTCTGCCCCAATGATGCCAAAATATCTTTTGTAGCTTTGAGTTTAAGCGTCATGGCATCGCCGGATTTTTTAATTTTTTGTCCGGTTGTTTGTTCCGGTGTAAAATCTGCTACGGCAGCTGCCATTACGGTAATATCAGCAGTATCAAATTCTTTATGCACCGCATCGTACATTTGTGCCGCATTTTGCACTTTAATAGTTTGAATGTTCGGGTGAGTTGCTTGTAAATGCGTCGGACCTAAAACCAAAACCACATCAGCACCACGAGCTGCTGCTTCTTCGGCTATGGCAATACCCATTTTGCCACTAGAATGATTTCCTATAAAGCGTACGGGGTCAATAGATTCGTAAGTAGGGCCGGCAGTTACCAAAACTTTTTTACCGGTCAGCTCCGTTTTTTTTTTAAAGAAGTCGTTGATATGTGCAAAAATATGTTCCGGCTCTTCCATACGCCCGTAACCGGTTAAACCACTTGCCAACTCACCTTCGGTAGCGGGAATAATGTCGTAACCGTAGGTTTGAAGTTTTTCTAGATTGGCTTTGGTAGTAGGATGCGCATACATGTCTAAATCCATAGCCGGCGCTATCATTACCGGGCATTTGGCAGACATATAGACCGCCAGCAAAAAATTATCGGCTTGTCCATGTGCCATTTTTGCCAGAGTATTAGCGGTAACCGGTGCAAACACCATCAAATCCGCCCATAAAGCCAGCAAAACATGATTGTTCCACGAGCCGGTATCGTCCTTGATAAAGTCGATCAAAACCGGACGTCCCGACAAGGTCGATAAAGTAACCGGCGTCACAAAATCATGTGCCGCCGGTGTCATCAATACTTGTACATTGGCACCCGCTTTTTTAAGCATACGTACCAACAACGGAATTTTATAAGCGGCTATACCACCGCTTACGCCAATGATAATATTTTTGTCTTTTACAGACACGTCTTATTTAAACTCGTTATATTCTTCTTCAGACATATCGCGCCAGTAGATTTTACCTTCCAACCATTCTTGCAAAGCAATAGCAGTCGGCTTGGGCAAGCGCTCATAAAAACGTGAAATATCTATTTGTTCTTTGTTCTCAAAAATCTCTGCCAAAGAATCTTGATCCGTTTCAAACTCTTTGAGTTTTTTGATCAGTTCATCTTTTAAGTCGGCATTAATCTGTTCCGCCCGTTTTGCCACAATTTTTATGGCTTTGTATATGTTTCCGGTCGGTGCTTTAACTTTTTTTCTATCGTAAGTAATGGTTGATAAAGGCGCATTGGTTTTTTTTAAATCTGCCATAATCTATGTATTTATTTAATTTTCAATATATTATTTTTCGCTTACCACATTTGGTTGCATTTCGTTCAGGGCTTTTTGCAATTTGCCATACAGTTTTTCAGCTTTGGCTTTCAGGTCGGCATCTTTGCTTTTTTGCACAAAATTTTGGTAGTATTGCATCGCTTTTTTTAGGCGCTCTTCTTTTTTAGATTCCACACTATTTAGCGCCAAATCGCCGGCAGCTTTGTAGCGGTAAAACAAGGCTTTTTCTTTCAAATACGAGCCGGGATAATCTACCAAATAATTGTTAAACGCCCGGATAGCCGCTTTATAGCGGTCTAAATCGTAATACATTTTAGACACTTCAAAATACTTTCGTTCCAGTTTTCGTTGCAATTTTTGGTTAATCGCATTCACTTCGTCTTTGTATTTTGAGTAAGGATGTTTTTTCA
>JALWLE010000012.1 GCA_026996605.1 Flavobacteriales bacterium | reverse complement strand
GATATACTTCGGCAAAACCTTTGTCCGGATTGTATTTAAAATCTATTTGAATATTATCTAAATCTTTGATTAAATGTTCTTTATCAAAATGTTGGTCTGAAATCAAATTATTTTGCAAAGCATAATAGGTGACTGCCCGATACATAGCGCCTGTATCTATATAAATATAATTTAATGCTTTTGCTAATTCTTTGGCAAGTGTGCTTTTTCCTGTCGAAGAATGCCCGTCAATGGCAATAATAATGTCTCGCTTCATATATTTTTAAAATTCATTCAAATTAACCGTAATACTGATAAAATTGGTGCCGGCGGCATAATGGTAATTGCTGTATGCATAATTAATTTCAAACTTTCTGAGTCGTAGTCCGAAACCGAAATTTAAACCGCTACCGAAACGTTCGTCTTTTTGTGATAACTCGGCACCGCGTCTAAAATTATAACCCGCTCTTAAATTAAATCTTTTACGTGGAAATAATTCCACCCCAATAATCAAATGTCTAAAAAGATGATCAGTAAAAGAAATATCTTCATTGATAACATTACCGTTAGGATCTTGTGAACTATGAGCCGAATTGACAAAGGCAATTTCAGGTTCTTGAAGGTTTTCAAAAGTTACAAACCATTTAAAAGGGGCGTGTAGAAAAGTTTTGGCAAATGTCAAATCCACTTCAAACGGCAAAGACTCCTTTGTGCCTTGATAAGTTGTTAATTGCCAACCTAAATTGCGTGCAGTCAAACCGGTGGCAATACCTTTTTCATCGTTTTGATACAACAGTCCAAAATCAAATGCCCAACCGGTTGAGGTATAGTTTTGCAAGGCTGATAAGATGAATTTGGTATTGGCACCAACACGCCAATGCGAATTTGGAATCCTATAAGCATAGCCCAAAATCAAAGCACTTTCCGAAGCCCCAAAAGTGCCGTTTCTTTCGCCGTTGACATCAGCATAATCAAAACGTCCGTAGTTAATATAGGAAACAGCGGCATAAAGCGTACCTATGTTTTTCAACTGACGGGCATAAGCGATATTCCCATAGCTAATATCACTTAAATAGTCGGCATAATTAGCACCTAAATGATTGTTTAAAGTTGAATCTAAGGTAGCGGGATTAAATGACGGTTGAAAAATATCATTTTTTAAGCCGGTATAAACCTTACCGCCAAGAGCAGCTTGCTTGGCAGAAATGGATAAATTTAAAAACTTATATGTCGCATTACCACCAATTTGTGCCGGCATTATCCAAACGGTAAAAATTAATATAGGCAAGAAAATAAACTTCATAAATCGAATTTACTTTATAAACGATAAAGATAAGCTTTTATTTTATAATTTTTCAATACGCATCACCTTATCTACACCTTCAATACTTTTTATATCCTTAATAACTTGTTTTAAATGATCGGTATTTTTAATGTAAACGGATATTTCACCTTCAAATACACCGCCTTGTGCTTTTAAATTAACATTTTTCATATCGAGTTGTTCATCATCTGTAATTAAACGGGTGATGTCTTTTGCCATACCGGGACGGTCAAAACCGGATATTTTCAAGTAAACAAGAAAATCATGTTTTGAAGAATCAATCCAACGAGCTGATAAAATGCGATAAGCGTAATTGGAATGTAAGCTCAGAGCATTGGGACAGCTCTTTTTATGAACCTTAATTCCTTCATTAATTGTGGTAAAACCGAAAATTTCATCACCGGGAATCGGGTTGCAACAATTAGCTAAGGTGTAATCCAATTGCTGTTCATCGGGACCAAAAACAATGGTATCATAATTAATGGTAATATCATCTTTGGTAACTTGAAAACTTGTAGGTTTACGGCGCAATTTCTTTTTAAAAAAATCAAACAAGACATTGGAACGGGCATTGGCAAAATTTTTCAACATTTTATTATCAATAATTCCCGCCCCAACATTATAAAATAAATCTTGACTGGTTTTCAGATTAAAAAAGTTGACTAAATTATTTACAGTTGTTTCGTTAAATTTGATTTTGAGCTGCTTGAGTTTGCGTTGCAAGATTTCTTTTCCTTCATCAATAATTTCTTTTTGTTCTTGCTTGAGATATGCCTTTATTTTAGATTTTGCCCGTCCGGTAACGACAAAATCCAACCAATTGCGTTTAGGTTTTTGTGTAGGAGACGTAATAATTTTAACCACATCGCCACTACGTAACCGGTAATTGAGCTGCACCAGTTTACCATTGACCACCGCCCCGCGACAATGCGTCCCCACTTCAGTGTGAATGGCATAAGCAAAATCAAGTGGCGTGGCATTTTTGGGTAAAGAAATAATATCACCATCGGGGGTTAAAACAAAAATTTCTTTGGCAAACAAATTGAGCTTAAAATCTTCAATAAAATCGACTGCGCTATCATCTTGATTTTCAAGCAAATCTTTCAGTTTATTGAGCCAACCTTCAATCCCGATTTCTTCATTAGTGCCATGCTTATATTTATAGTGGGCGGCATAGCCTTTTTCGGCTATTTCGTTCATGCGTTCCGAGCGAATTTGCACTTCAACCCATTTTTTTTCGGGTCCCATAACCGTTGTATGCAGCGCTTCATAACCGGTAGATTTAGGATATGAAATCCAATCTCGTAACCGACTGGGATTGGGTTTAAAATGGTCGGTTACAATAGAATAAATTTTCCATGCCAAAAATTTTTCATTAGCACTATCTGCTTTGTAGATAATTCTTATGGCAAATTTGTCATAAACTTCTTCAAAGCTGACTTTTTTGGTACGCATTTTCCTATAAATAGAAAAAATAGATTTAAAACGCCCTATAATTTTAAAATTAAGTCCTTCTTTTTTCAAAGAATCTTCTATGATACTCGTAAAAGTTTTAATGTAGCGTTCCTGTTCTTCTTTGGACTCTTCTATTTTGCTTTCAATTTCTTTATAAATTTCCGGTTCGGTATATTTTAATCCCAAATCTTCAAGCTGGCTTTTGATATTGTAAAGTCCTAATTTGTGGGCAAGCGGTGCATAAATATATAAAGTTTCCGATGCAATTTTTTCTTGTTTGTGCTTGGGCATACTCGCCATTGTTTGCATATTGTGCAACCGGTCTGCTATTTTAATGAGAATCACCCGCACGTCTTCATTGAGCGTCAAGATCATCTTCCGGAAATTTTCAGCTTGTAAGGACAAATCCTTATCCGGTTTCAGTTGTTTGATTTTGGTCAAACCGCGCACAATCCGGCTGATTTTTTCACCGAACATATCATAAATATCATTATGTTTCAATTCGGTATCTTCTACGGTATCATGAAGTAAAGCGGATGCAATGGAAATAGCCCCTAAACCAATATCATGCGCTACAATTTTGGCTACAGCTATCGGATGAAAAATATAAGGTTCGCCCGATTTGCGACGCTGTCCGTCATGAGCATCACGTGCCACTTCAAAAGCTTTAGTGACCATAGCGCGTTCTTTATCATTAATTTTTTGATAAGTCGAATGCATCAAATCGTCAAAGGCAGCTTGAATCTGCACTTGTTCTTCGGGTGTGTAATCGGTAGGCTTCTTCATATTGGCGCAGGATTTAAGCTAACAAATTTATAAAAATATTTTTTAGTATTTTGATTTCGAGATTTTTTTCAATTTTTCAAAAAACGCTTATTTCAACAATACGACACAAGATTAACAAGCAATCTAAATAAATTAAAACCACATAAGACATATAAGAACACAAAAGAAACTTATATCGCTAACACATTCAATATAGTCCAATAAATTGTACTATTTTCATATAGTTGCGGTATATCATGTCCCAACTTGTCGGGAATACAAAAATATTTTTGGACTATTTTATATTTTGAGTTGGTATTATATGAACTTATGAGCCTTATGTGGTTCGAAATAATCTAGCAACTGAAATCAAAACACGGTCACTTCGGTACAATTATTCCTGCATCACCAAATCACTCAGCGACCTGTTGTCCTCATTTCATCAATTCCTCAAATTGCAGGCAGAAGTATAGTCAGAAGTAGTAAAAAATATACAAGGACACAACAGTCTATGAAGTAGTTATAATCCTCAATTTCTCAAATTGTCAGCAGAAATAAGAGATGAAGCCTTAAATAGAAATCAAAGAACACAATATAATTGAAACGGATAAAAAATCCTCAGCTCCTCAACAAAATATTCCGTATTTTTGCATTTTGCTAAAATAGCCATTGATGTCTAAAGAAAATTTATCCCGAAAATTTAATCCCGACAAACATATATTTATCGATGGAGCCGCTGAAAACAATCTGAAAAATGTCAGTGTGTTGATTCCGCGGGACAAGTTAGTCGTGATTACCGGCGTGTCGGGAAGCGGGAAATCGAGTTTGGCATATGATACCCTTTATGCCGAAGGGCAAAGGCGTTATATTGAAAGTTTATCGTCATACGCACGACAATTTTTAGGCAAAATACAAAAACCTAAGGTCAAAAGCATTAAAGGCATTGCGCCGGCTATTGCTATTAAACAAAAGGTCAATACATCAAACCCGCGTTCAACTGTGGGAACGGCAACCGAAATTTATGATTATTTAAAATTGCTTTACGCACGTATCGGCAAGACCATATCGCCCGTGTCGGGACGCGAAGTTAAAAAACACAGTGTCAGTGATGTGATCGATTTTTTAAAACAACAGCCTATCGGTTCTCGTTGGATCTTATCCGTAAGTTTGGAAGCACATCACGGCAAAGATATCAAGACTGTTATCCGTATTTTGGAACAACAAGGTTATGCCCGTCTGAAGTCCGGCAATGATATCATCAGCATTTCGGAAGTTTTGAAAAAATCGAGTCTGCCTGATAACTTAGAATTAGTTATCGACCGGATTCAACTCAAAGACGATACGGATTATTGGATGCGACTGTCCGATTCGGTTCAAAAAGCTTTTTTTGAAGGACACGGCAGTATAAAATTGACCAATTGGCAAAATAAGAGCGTTTATAATTTTTCGCAAAATTTTGCTTTGGACGGTTTGGAATTTCCCGAACCGAGCATTCACCTGTTTAGTTTTAACACGCCTTACGGTGCCTGTAAAGCTTGTGATGGTTTCGGTAGCGTGTTAGGCATTGATCCGCAAAAAGTAATTCCCAATACCACGCTTTCCGTTTACGAAGGTGCTGTGGCTTGTTGGAAAGGCAACAGTCTGAGTTACTATAAAAATCTTTTGGTCGAAAATGCGCATAAATTTGATTTTCCGGTGCATACGCCTTGGTTTGAATTGACCGACGAACAAAAAGATTTGGTATGGCAAGGCAACGCATATTTTGTAGGCATCAATGACTTTTTTAAAGAACTGGAACAAAAAAGTTATAAAATACAAAACCGCGTGATGTTGGCACGGTATCGCGGTAAAACCCGATGCCCGTCATGCAAAGGCAAGCGCTTGCGACAAGAAGCTTTTTATGTGCAAGTCGGGGGCAAAAACATCGGGGAATTGGTTGAAATACCTATCGATGAATTGCAAAAATTTTTCAAAAATTTGAAATTATCCGCTTATGATCAATCGGTTGCCAAACGTATTTTATATGAAATCAATAGCCGCATTCGTTTTTTATTAGATGTCGGTTTGGGTTATTTGACTTTAAACCGCGCCTCTAACACACTTTCTGGTGGTGAAACCCAACGGATTAATTTGGCAACGTCTTTGGGAAGCAGCTTGGTCGGTTCTATTTATGTTTTAGACGAGCCGAGTATCGGACTACACCCGCGAGATACCAAACGCTTGATAAAAGTTTTAAAAAACTTGCGCGATTTAGGCAATACCGTTATCGTGGTAGAGCATGACGAAGATATCATGAAAGCGGCTGATTATATCTTGGATATGGGACCCGAAGCAGGCATATTCGGTGGTGAATTGGTAGCTACCGGAAAATACAAAGACATTATAAAAACCGATACGCTAACGGCAAGTTATCTAAACGGCAAACTGCAAATCCCTGTTCCGGAAGTCAGGCGTACCTCTAAGGATTATATAGAGATTAAAGGCGCGCGTCAGCACAATTTAAAAAATATTAACGTCCGGTTTCCACTACACACTTTGTCAGTGATTACCGGTGTTTCGGGTAGTGGTAAAAGCACTTTGGCTTCCGAAATTATCTATCCGGTTATTCATAAAGAACTGTTTGGTCACGGACCTAAAACCGGTGATTTTACGGCATTGGCAGGCAGCATATCGCAATTGGAACATATTGAATATCTCGACCAAAACCCCATTGGTCGCAGTAGCCGGTCTAATCCGGTTACGTATATCAAAGCCTATGACGATATCCGGCATTTGTTTGCGTCGCAACGCTTGGCAAAAATCAAGCGTTTACAAGCCAAACATTTCAGTTTTAATGTAGAAGGTGGGCGCTGCGAACATTGTAAGGGTGAAGGAGTCGTTACCATAGAAATGCAATTTATGGCCGATGTCCATTTGACTTGCGAAGTCTGCGAAGGCAAACGGTTCAAGGACGAAATATTGGAAGTAACTTACGAAGGTAAAAGCATTCACGATATTTTAGAGATGAAAGTCGATGAAGCCATTAGTTTTTTTAAAAAATACAAACAGCATAAAATCGTCAGCAAATTGCAACCGTTGCAAGATGTCGGTTTAGGCTATGTCAGTTTGGGGCAGTCCTCTTCTACCCTATCGGGTGGGGAAGCACAACGTATCAAGCTGGCATCTTTTTTGGTCAAAGGCAGCCGGCAGCCCAAAACGCTGTTTATTTTTGACGAACCGACAACCGGTTTACATTTTCATGATATTCAAAAACTCTTAAATTCGTTTAATGCCTTGATTGAAAACGGTCATAGTATTTTGGTGATTGAACACCATATGGAAATCATCAAATCTGCCGATTGGTTGATTGACTTAGGTCCCGAAGGCGGTAAAAACGGTGGGTATTTGGTGTTTCAAGGCACCCCGGAAGATTTGGTAAAACAAGGCAAATCTTTATTAACACCTTATTTACAAGAAAAATTGACAAAGAATTAAAAAATTATTTCACAATCGCCATAGACAACCCGTCACGTACAGGCAAAATGAGCGCTTCCACCCTATCGTCATTAGCCAACATTTCATTGTATTGTTTAATCGCTTGGGTTTCAGCATCTTTAGGCTGTGATTCTAATACTTTTCCATACCATAAAACATTGTCGGCTATCAACAATCCGCCTTTGTTCATTTTGGGTACAAGCATTTCAAAATATTGCGGATAATAACGTTTGTCGGCATCTAAGAAAACCAAATCAAAAGTTTCCGGTAAATCGGGAATCACTTCACGGGCATTGCCGGTAATTTGTTTGATTTGTTTCCGGTAAACCGATTGTGCAAAATATTTGTTTTGAATGGCTTGAAACTCATCGTTTTTATCAATGGTAATGATTTGTCCGTCCGGCTGCAAGCCTTCAGCTAAACAAAGTGTGGCATAACCGGTAAAAGTACCGACTTCTAAAATATTTTGCGGTTGTTTTATCCTTGCCAACAAACTTAACAAGCGCCCTTGATAAGGTCCGCTGATCATTTGCGGCAATACGGTTTTTTGATAAGTTTCACGTTCTAAAGCCACTAATAATTGCGATTGCGGCGAAGTTAAATTTTCAATATAATCTAAAACTTCTTCATTTATTATCATATCGTATAATTAATAAAACCACCCGTTTAGAGTGGTTTTTATTTTTTATGTGATTTTTTGATAACAAGCTTACTTGTTACTTGATACTAGCTACTTGAAGCTAGATACTCTCAAACATTTCGTTCATTTTTTCTTTTTCTTCACGGGCTAAATCACCATCAACCAAAATACGTCCACTGTGTTCGTCAATTACGATTTTTTGACGGGTGCGAATTTCCAACTGTTGTTGTACCGGAATAGTAAAATAAGAACCGCCTGACGAACCGCGTTCAATAGATACGACTGCCAAACCGTTTTTAAAATTCTTACGCAAGCGGTCATAAGCACGAAGTAATCTAGGCTCGATTTTTTTACGTAAACCATCGGCTTTTTTGATTAAAAATTTCTCTTGTTTTTCGGTTTCTTTCATCAATGCCGATAATTCTTCACGTTTGTGTTGCAAATCGGTTTCCCGTTGTTTGATTAACTCATCGATACCTTTAACAACGACTTCTTTGCCGTCTTTTTCATAAGTATAACCGTCTATTTTTTGCGTTTGCTTTTCTATTTCAATACCGGCTTCCCGAATTTTCTTATCAGCAAATTCAATTTCCAATTCTTGGTATTCTATTTCTTTTGACAAAGCTTCATATTCCCGATTATTACGAACATTTTTTTGTTGTTCGGTATATCTTTCTATGAGCTGTTTGGCCTCGTCAATGGCTATTTTTCGTTTTGCTATTTCGTCTTTTTGTTGATCGATGATATTTTGGATTTTTTCTTTTCGAATATGCAAGCCCTGAATTTCGTCTTCCATATCTTGAATTTCCAAAGGTAACTCGCCACGTGTACTTTTTATTTCATCAATTTTAGAGTCGATAAGTTGCAAATCGTAGAGAAGTCTTAACTTATCTTCTACGGTAATTTCTTTTGTTTTGCCCATATTTTACAAATAATTGATAGGGTTAGTATTTATTTCCGATAAAGCAACTGCAAAATTACGAATTTTTTTTGTAAGTAACTCAAATAAAAACGATTTTGTATATTGTTCGCTTTCATAGTGTCCGATATCGGCTAAAACTATCTTATTTTCGGCTTGAAAAAAGTCGTGATATTTCAAATCTGCGGTAATGAGCAAATCAGCACCGGCGGCTTTGGCGGGCTTAATAGCAAAACTGCCCGAACCACCGAGAATAGCAACTTTCTTTATCGATTTACCACGCAAAGCCGAGTGTCTGATACATGACAAATTGAGTTGTTTTTTTAATTTTTTCAAGTATTCAAATTCATCAACCGATTGTGGCAATTCGCCAATAATTCCCAAACCGATTTCCTGATTATTGTTTTGTAAAGACAAAATTTCATAAGCAACTTCCTCATACGGATGTTGTGCAAATAGATTTTGCAAAATTCTTGATTCTAAATGTATAGGATAGATAACACTGATGCGTTCTTCCTTTTCATAATGCCGTTTTCCCTGCTCTCCCACATACGGATTGGCGTGTTCGAGCGGTTTAAAAGTGCCGGCACCTTCAACGTTAAAACTGCACTCGGCATAATTACCTATTTTTCCGGCGCCTGCTTCAAACAGGGCATTTCTGACTTTTTCGGCATCGGCAACAGGTGCATAGGTTACCAGTTGTCGCAAGGTTCCTGATTGTGGTTGCAAAACTTTTTGATTTTGCAATCCTAATTTATGTGCCAAAATGCCACTGACACCAAAAGCTTGATTGTCTAAAGCCGTATGCATGGCATAAATGGCAATATCATATTTGATGGCTTTCATCACAGTGCGTTCTACATAATTGCGTCCGGTCAAGGATTTTAAGCCGGAAAAAATAATGGGATGAAAACTGACAATCAAATTCATACCTTTTTGAACGGCTTCATCTACTACACTTTCCAACGTATCATGCGTAATCAAAACACCTTTTAAGTCGGCATTTGCATCACCCACCAACAACCCGATGTTGTCAAAATCTTCTGCATAAACCGGAGGCATGGTTTCTTCTATTATATGTATGACATCTTTTATTTTCATATTGAATAATTTTATACAAAGATAATTTATTTGTTGATTTGTTGATATGGTTATGCCGGTTATTTGCCTGCCCCTACTTTTGTAGGGGGGTATTTGATAGCCAGTACTAACTTTGGCAGGAATCGGTGGCTTTGTATCCCTATTATCTTCGGGACACTCAGTCACCTTTTATTCCGCTTCAATTAACTATCTTATGCTCATCTTATGCACTCAATGCTTATCTCTTTATTGATATAAGACAAAATCATTAATTTCCAACGATAACCTTCATCTATCAACTAAATTATGCTACCTTTGTATCATGGCAAAATTATTAGGCATAGATTATGGTAAACAACGCACCGGCATAGCCGAAACCGATGATTTACAAATAATTGCATCCGGTTTAACGACGGTTAAAACCACTGATATTTGGAAGTTTCTAGAAGAGTATTTTCAACAAAACGATGTAGAAAAAATTATTGTTGGCGAAAGTTTGGATTTGTCCGGAACACCTAATCCTATTGAATCGGATATTAAAAAATTTATTACAAAATTTCATAAAAAATATCCGGAAATAGAAGTGTTACGGGAAGATGAACGTTACACCTCTAAAATGGCATTGGACAGCATGATTAAAGGCGGCGTTAAAAAGCAAAAACGCCGCAACAAAGCACTGGTGGATCAAGTAAGTGCTGCTTTAATTTTGCAGGGGTATTTGTATCGTGGGTGAATATTATTTTGCTTATTTTAGGAAAAAATAATAACTTATGTATAATAATATTGCTTTTAATTTTAAAATCAACAACATGAAAAAATTGTTTTTTTTACCTTTCCTTTTACTTTTTATTGAGTTGAGTGCTCAAGTTAATTTAAATAATGGATTAGTTGCATATTTTCCATTAGATAACAATGCAGATGATTTATCATCTTTGCAAATAAATGGGACAAATTACAATGCCATACCCACACAGTTTGGTAGTAGAAATTATTTTTATTTCAATGGAACCAATGCTTATATTTATGCCGGCTATGATAATAGAAATATTACTAATGAGATTAGTATTAGTGTATGGGTTAAAACCAGCTCAAATAATTTACAATGGATTGTTGGACATTACGACCACACTGTTGATAGAGGTTTTCAGGTAGTCATGAATAATGGTCACGTACAACTTCGAGGACGAGATGGTTCTAATACATTTTACATATTAGAAGATCCGGACACAATAAATGATGATAATTGGCATCATATAGTCGGACTTGTTGATCATAATCATTGGACTTTAATCGTAGACTGCCAAATAAAAAATTATTTAACTACTAGTGGCTATAATCCTTCATATTTTGTAAATTCTCAACCATTCAGCATCTCAAAATATCCGGAATTAAACAATGGTTATGACCCTTTACATTTTTCAGGTGGCATTGATGAAATAAGAGTTTATAATCGGATTTTAAGCTTGTGTGAAATATGTGAAATTCATAGTAATGAACTTTTTGAGAACGATCCGGGTATTATCGAAAATCCGATAGATAACAATATAAATATTGATATTTTTCCAAATCCTACAAAAAACAATATCACGGTCTTATATGATGTTAATCATTTCGTATCATTGACTATTTATGACATTAATGGTAAATTTATCTTAAATAAAACTTTTAAAAATTCTATTGATATTGACACAACTGATTTAGAAAAAGGCACCTATTTAATCAAGATTATCGATAAAGAAAATAGCATTACAAAAAAACTTATAGTAAAATAAATATGTTAATTTTATTTCATTAACTAAATTAGTCGGTCTGAAAACCTTATTTCTCAATATTTGTTACTATTTTTGTTATTCAATTTCATGTTTATATGAATAACAAATCCATATTGATAACCGGCGGAACCGGTTCATTGGGCAAACAACTTGTCCGGCGAATTTATTTAGAATACCCTAATGTCAAGCGACTAGTTGTTTTTTCTCGCGATGAGCAGAAGCAATTTCAAATGGCTCAGGAATTTCCTCCCGAAAAATACAAAAGTATTCGCTATTTTATAGGTGATGTTAGAGACAAAGAACGACTATTTCGTGCTATGGAAGGTATTGATACAGTCATTCATGCTGCTGCTATGAAACATGTGCATTTGGCAGAATACAACCCAATGGAAGCTGTCAAAACCAATATACTTGGTGCTCAAAATGTCATAGATGCTTGCTTAGCCAATAATGTCAATCGAGTTGTTGCATTATCAACAGATAAAGCTGCGGCTCCTATTAATTTATATGGAGCTACTAAACTGACATCAGATAAACTTTTTATTGCCGCCAATAACATTCGCGGTAAGCGAGATATAAGATTTTCTGTTGTTAGGTACGGTAATGTAATGGGGTCAAACGGTTCCGTTATGCCGTTTTTTTACAAAAAACGAAATGAAGGCGTTTTACCCATAACCGATAAACAAATGACAAGGTTTAACATCTCTCTGGACGAAGGGGTTGATATGGTCTTTCACGCTATAAAAAAAGCATGGGGCGGTGAAATTTTTGTTCCCAAAATTCCTTCTTACCAAATAATTGATGTTGCCAAAGCAATTTGCCCCGAATGTAAATTAAAAGAAATCGGTATTCGTCCCGGTGAAAAGCTACATGAAGAAATGATTACCACTTCCGATTCGTTTTTTACCTATGATTTAGAACAATATTATGTCATTTTACCCTCTCAACCCAATTTTGATTTAACCAAATATATCGCCGAACATAAAGCAAAAAAAGTAGCACAAGGATTTTCTTATAATTCAAAAGATAATAATTATTTTTTAAGCGTTTCACAATTAAAAGATTTAATGAAAAAACATCTTAAATTTGACCTGTAAATGACTGCTTACAAAATACCATACGGACGACAAAGTATTACGGAAGACGATATCAATGCAGTGGTTCAAACCCTACAATCCGATTTCTTGACACAGGGTCCTAAAATTTTAGAATTTGAACAAAACTTTGCCAAATACGTAGGCGCAAAATATGCCGTAGCCGTATCAAACGGAACAGCTGCCTTGCACCTGTCATTATTAGGACTTGGTATTGGACAAGGCGACCATGTTATTACCACACCGATTACTTTTGTCGCTACTGCAAATGCCGCATTATACACAGGTGCTAATGTTCACTTTGCAGATATTGCCCCCGACACCTATTTAATTGACCTTAACAAAGTTGAAGCTCTTTTAAAAAAGCATCCCAAAGGTTTTTTTAAAGCTATTTTACCGGTTGATTTTGCCGGATTACCCGTCAGTGCCGAAAAACTTAAAATTCTAGCTGATAAATATCAATTTAAAATCGTAGAAGACGCTTGCCATGCTCCGGGAGCATATTTTGTTGACAAGCAAAATATCAAACAAAATACAGGTAATGGTAAGTTTTCCGATGCCACCGCTTTTTCGTTTCATCCGGTAAAGCATATTGCTGCCGGAGAAGGTGGAATGATTACAACAAACAATGAACAACTCTATCAAAAACTATTAAAATTACGAACACACGGCATTTCAAAAAATGAGATGACTTATCAAATTTTAAATAAAGAAAAACAAGGTGGTTGGTATTACGAAATGCATGACTTAGGCTACAATTACCGATTGACAGATATTCAAGCAACTCTTGGAAACAGTCAATTGCAAAGAGCTGATACCGGTTTAATTAAACGGCAAAAAATTGCTGAAAAATATAAACATGAATTAAAAAATCTGCCTGTTAAATTTCAAAAAATACCAAAAAGTAGCTTTCATGCTTACCATTTATTTATCATAGAAGTTGAAAATAGGAAAATTTTTTATGATTATTTGCATCAAAACGGCATTTTGGCTCAAATTCATTACATTCCTGTTCATTTACTGGATTATTACAGTCAATTCGGCTGGAAAAAAGGTGATTTTCCTATTGCAGAGTCATATTATGAAAAAACAATCAGCTTACCAATGTTTCCAAGTTTAACGGAAGATGAACAAAATTATGTCATTGAAAAAATAAAAGCATTTTTTAGCTGACATTTCTTTTTATATCTTTGATAAATTATTCCGATGATTTATAAAAATGAAACAAAAAAATATTGCAATTATTCCTGCACGTAGCGGAAGCAAACGAATACCCCATAAAAATATCAAAAATTTTTTAGGCAAACCAATCATTGCTTATAGTATAGAAGTTGCATTACAGTCCGGTTTGTTTGATGAAGTCATGGTTTCAACCGACGATATACATATTGCAGATGTTGCCCGAAAATACGGTGCAAAAGTGCCTTTTTTACGTAGCCCCGAAACCTCTGACGATCATGCAGTGCTTTCAGATGTTATTTTAGAAGTAATCAATAATTATAGCCGAAAGCTCAATACCCGTTTTGATAATATTTGTTGTCTGCTGGCAACAGCACCATTTATTGAAACTTCCGATTTAGAAATCGCTTTTCAAAAATTGCAACAAACAAACATTGATGCGGTTTTTCCAATTGTAAAATATGACTTTCCTATTCAACGTGCATTAAAATTGGTTAATCATAAAGTTGAAATGATTTGGCCCGAAAACAAAAACAAACGTTCACAAGATTTAGAACCTGCCTATCACGATGCCGGAATGTTTTATTGGATAACCAGCGAAGCTTTTATAAATCAAAAAACTTTATGGACAAAAAACACCGCAGGTATAGAAATCAGCTCATTTAAAGCACAAGATATCGACACCCACGAAGATTGGTTATTGGCAGAATTAAAATATCGATTAAATCAAAAATGAATGAAAAATATAAAATATTAAAGCGCCAATGCTTTCAATCGGGTGAATATAAAATAGTCCCTATTCGTAAACAAGACAAATATAAAATTATGCAATGGCGTAATGAACAAATGTATCATTTACGACAAGAAAAATTTTTAACTGAAAAAGATCAAGACCAATATTTTGATAAGGTTATCAATAAATTATTTGAACAAAAATACCCCGAACAAATCTTATTCTCATTTTTATATAAAGAGCAGTGTATAGGTTATGGCGGATTGGTGCATATTAATTGGAAAGAAAAATC
The DNA here is from genome assembly GCA_026996605.1 of Flavobacteriales bacterium. Classification (GTDB taxonomy): domain Bacteria; phylum Bacteroidota; class Bacteroidia; order Flavobacteriales; family Flavobacteriaceae; genus WGBX01. The sequence continues at coordinate 13,104 of JALWLE010000012.1, read as the reverse complement.
TGCCGAGATTTCATTTTTGATGCAAACAGAATTAGAAAAAAAATATTTTGAACAAAATTGGTCTGTATTTTTAAAATTAATAGAAAAAGTTGCTTTTACCGAATTAAATCTACATAAAATCTTCACATACGCTTACGATTTACGACCAAACCTCTACCCTGTTTTAGAAAAATTAGGATTTTATTTAGCCGAACGCCTTAAAAATAAATATGAAATAGACAACCAAATATTCGACGTTGTTATTCACGAAAAAATCAATCCCGTTGATAAAATTTACTTTCGCAAAGTAAAAAAGGAAGATATTAATCTATTATTTAATTGGGCAAATGAAGAAGAAGTTAGAAAACAATCATTCCATACCAGAAAAATAGATTTTGACACACACAAAAACTGGTTTTACAGCAAACTAAAAGACGAAAACTACCAAATGTATATTGCAGAAATTAATCAAAATCCAATTTCATTAATTCGCTTTGAAATTGAACGAGAACATGCGGTAATTGGTATTCTAATTGATATAAATTGGCGCGGAAAAGCGTTATCTGTTCCTATTCTAAAAAAAGCAACAGAAATTTTTCAACAGAAAAACTCTATTCCAGTTTATGCCTATATAAAGAAAAATAACAAAGCATCTGTCAAAGCCTTTCAACAGGCAGGTTACAAATTTTATAAAAAAGTTATTATCAATGGTGTTAAAAGTTATTGTTTTATTAAAAATCTGTGATTTTGTGTAATTACTTGAACGTTATTTCACCTATCTCAAAACCTAACTTAAAGATACTACTAAACTTCTGAGATATTTGAGTAACAATTGTCTTATGTTAATTGTGGATAGTTCTCAACAAATAACTAAATTTTAAAAATTACTCAAAAAAATAGTGTTAAAATAGTGTTTTATCTAACTATTCAGGGTTTATTGTATTATATTTGCAACAATAAACTTATGAAACCGACATGATTAAAATAATTGTTAAACACATAAAGCAATGATTATTTTAATCATCAAAGGTTACATCTGACTTTCATGTTAAAATTAAAAAAAAAACAGATGAAAAAAATTACCTTGCTATTTTTAATGTTGGGATTTATAGGCTATGCTCAACAATCCCGTACAATTCAAGTTCAAAACATCCAACAAGAAAACAGAGTGGTACACCCTACCGAAATCAAACATCCGGTAGGATTTGCCGTAACTAACAGTTTGCGTGATAAACCAATCGTTACCGATTTTAGTTTAGATAACAACGAATTTATTTATAATGAACATGAGGATAGAGAATTAAATCCCAACATTCATCCGCCTACTGATTTTGATGCCATTTATCAAGGACAATTCAACCAAACAAGATCAGGACAACCGGGAATAGCGCCACAACTTCTCAAAAATTTTGCCGGACAAGATTCCGGTTCGTATCCTCCCGATGCTAACGGATCCGTTAATGAAAATTATTATTTTCAAGTTGTAAATACAACCTATGCTATTTATGATAAAAATGGCAACATTCTGGCAGGTCCTTCGAATTTAAACACCATTTTTGACCCTAATTTACCCGGAGCAAATTGTAATAACGGGGACCCTATCGTACTTTGGGACGAACAAGCTAATAAATGGTTTTATGCCGAATTTTCATTGTGCAACAATAATGATTATATGTTGATTGCCGTTTCTCAAACAGATGATCCGACCGGTGCATGGTGGTCTTGGAGTTATGATGTTGATGACACACCGGATTATATGAAATTCGGAATATGGCAAGACGGCTATTATATGGCAACTAATACAAGTAATGGTAAAGACGTTTACGTTTTTGAAAGAGACAAAATGATTATCGGCGATCCAAACCCAACAATGATAGGTTTTGATAACCCAAATCGTCCCGATACTTTTGATGGATTTCATTGTATTCTCCCTCTTGATAATGATGGCGTTTGGGCACCAAACGGTACCCCCGGACAATTTATTACCATCGCAGATGACGACCAAAACAATCCTGCCGACGAATTATGGATTTTTGAACTAAATGCCGATTGGAATACGCCTTCCAATTCTACTTTTCAACGAACTCAAACCTTAGCCGTCCCTTCATTTGCAGGAAATTTTACAGGAAACTGGGATAATATACCACAACCCGGAACCACCCAAAAATTAGACGGTTTATCAACCATTCTGATGTATAGAGCCAATTATAGAAACTTTTCGGGTGACCAACGTCTGGTAGTAACGCATACTATTGCCGAAAATTCAAATGAAGGCGCTATTCGCTGGTACGAATTACAAAACACAGGAAGCGGGTGGAATATTCGTCAAACCGGAAATATTAATCCTGACAATACTACACGTTGGAATGCTTCCATTGCTATCAACGCTCAAAAAGAAATCGGTATCGGTTATTCGGTTTCCGACGGGAACAGCACATATCCGAGTATTCGATTTTGCGGTCAATCTGCCGCAGAAAATAACAATGCCAACGGTGTAATGGACATTGACGAAACTTCTATTCAGAACGGACAATATTCACAAGATAGTTATAACAGATGGGGTGATTATTGTAATATCTCTGTTGACCCTTCAGATAACAGAACTTTCTGGTTTACAAGTGAATATAAGAAAAGCAATACGCACGGCACAAGAATTGCTTCATTTGTTTTTCCTAATCCATGCAATTATCCAAGCACACAAGCATCTAATCTACAAACAAATGTACAAGGACAAAACCAAATTGACCTATCTTGGACACGTGGTGACGGTAATCAAGTAATTGTTCTGGCAAAACAAGATAATGCTGTTGATAGCGACCCGTATGACGGAAATTCTTACAATGCTAACAATACTTTTGGCAACGGTGACCAAATCGGGACAGGTAATTATGTCGTTTACAATGGAACAGGAACTTCAGTTAGTATTACCGGACTATCAAGTGCTACAACCTATCATTTTGCCGTTTATGAATATAATACAACCGACAATTGCTATTTAACTCCCGGTGCTACTGCCAATGCAACGACCAATGGTACCCCGACTGTTGAAACATTGCCCATGCTTCAAGTAAACGATACCGATGCCCAAGGACAAGGAAATGTCATCAGTGAAAACGGTAGTACCGTTACCGAACGGGGCTTATGCTGGAGTACAAATCCAAATCCTACAACTGCTGATAATTATGCAACAAACGGAATAGGTGCCGGAACCTATACAGTAAATTTGACCGGATTAACAGTTAATCAAACTTACTATGTAAGAGCATACGCAACTAATGGTTATGGGACCGCTTACGGAGATAATGTCAGTTTTATAACCGGATGCGGCAATCCTATTACGGATTTACCTTATTTAGAAAATTTTGATACTTGGACAGAAAGCAACCCATCTACCAATTGTACGGCAGATGCTTCTGTTAATTTTGATGATTGCTGGGTGAACGTTTCCGGAGATGACAGCGACTGGGACATTTTATCCGGTGCTACTGCCAGTTCCAATACAGGTCCCTCTGATGATGCCAACGGTGGTGGTAAATATATTTATTTGGAAGCCTCAAATTGTTATAATAAAACATCTAGTATCCTGACACCACATTTCAATTTTACCAGTATTACCAATCCTTATATGACATTTTTTGCCCATATGTATGGTGCTGACATGGGTACACTCGAAGTTTTTTATACAACCGACAACGGAAATAATTGGAGCAGTATCGGAGCAATTAGTGGAGATCAAGGTAATGCTTGGATAAAATTAGGTGCTAATTTAGCCGGTTTATCAGGACAAACCGATGTGCAATTCAAATTTACAGGTACAACAGGAAATGATTTACAATCGGACATTGCAATTGATAATTTTGTGATAAAAGATTATACACCACCTGCTGATTACTGTATATCAAATGGAAATATGGATTATGATACAGCCATTACTCAAGTCAATTTTAATCAAATCACTAATAATTCCGGAGGTAAAACAAACGCTTACGAGGATTATACAAATATTACGACAATCGTCCAACGCGGACAAAGTTATAATCTTTCAGTTAATGTTAATACCGACGGTAGCTATACGGTTTATAGTAAAGTCTGGATAGATTGGAACCAAGATGGTGATTTTAATGATACCGGTGAAGAATACGATTTAGGTGATGCCTACAATGTAACAGATGGTGCTACATCAAATTCACCACTTACTGTTAACATTCCAACCAATGCTATTATCGGAAAAACACGTATGCGTGTTTCAGCTAAATACAATAATGTCCCAACGGCGTGTGAAACAGGATTTGATGGTGAAGTAGAAGATTACAGCGTAGTTGTTTCAAGTCCCAATTGTTCAGATATTGCCTATTGGAATGGAGCTCAATGGACAGATATTAACAACAATGTTCTACAAATTGTAGATTTATCCAACAAACTACTTATAACAAAAGATGTACTTGTTACCAATGGACAAAGTTTGGATGCATGTGGTTTAAGTATTTCCGCTTCAAATGCTGTTACAATTAATACGGGTGACTATATCAATTTAACTTATGATTTAATCAACGAAGGAAAAATTGATATTGAAGACGGCGGTATATTGGTTCAAAATAACAATAATGCAACTATAGTTGGAAACGGTGACTATAACATTACCCGATATAGCCAAAACCTAAATAATCAATACGATTATATCTATTGGTCAACTCCTATAGAAAATTTTAGTTTAGGTGAAGTTGTCAGCAATGCTTGGCGATATTATAATTTTGATACCGGAATTCAATATTGGACAACAGCCAATAACAATACAAGTATGCAACCCGGAATTGGTTATGCCGTTTCAGCCCCTCTCGGTTTTCAAGGTGGAAGTTTAAGCGTTAAGTTTTATAAAATCAATCAAAAATTTAACAACGGAACTATTGGTGTTAATATTAATATTAATGGTACAGGCGCACAAGATGATGACGACTGGAATTTAGTCGGAAACCCTTATCCATCTCCTATTGATTTCAATACATTGGCTGCAGACAACAGCAACATTCAGGGAGCATATTATTTATGGACTAACTGTGCCGGACTCGATAATAACGGTAATCATCAACCTGCAGGATACACTATATATTCTGTTGGTTCAGGGAGTATTGCCGCATGTAACGGTAATGGTCCTACGGCATCACGTTACGTACCGGCAACCGAAGGTTTTTTTGTAGAAGCTAACGCTACGGGAACATTAAACTTTAAAAATGACCAACGCTCGACCATACAAACTAATTTTGTCAATAGAAGTAATCCAAGTAATTTGGATAGAGCTTGGTTTGATTTGACCAATAATCTGAATTATCAACAAACCTTAGTTGGATTTTTTGTCAATGCAACTGACCAAAAAGACCGATTATATGATGCACATTCTATCAATAGCGATTTTGATTTATACACTTTAATTGGTAATGAAAGGTTTGCCATACAAGGATTATCCGCTTGGAATGATGTTGATAGAATTGTGCCTTTAGGTTTTGCAACCACTGAAAACGGCTCTCATCAAATTGCAATCAATCGATCTGAGGGGATCTTAAACAATGACGTTAATGTTTATTTAAATGATCAATACGAAAATTTAATAACCGATTTAAAAGCCGGTCCGTATATTTTTAGAACTAATCAAGGTAGATATGATGACCGTTTTGAATTAATTTTTACCAGAAACAGCTTAGATACTAATGAAATGTCAATTATAAAAAATATAAATTTATTATCAAATAACGGACTATTTACCATTATTAGTGACAAGGATAATATGTCTGCAATAAAAGTGTTCGGTATTAATGGTAAGTTATTAAAAGAAATAATAAACAAAAAACCGGTAAAGAATTTTTATATCAACCTTAAAGAAGTGCCACATCAAATCTTGATTTTTAAAATTATTCTTAAAGACGGTACACCTGTCATATTAAAAGGCATTCGATAATCATAAGCAATTTTTAATTTACAAAATACGGTATAGATCAAAAAGGTCTGTGCCGTATTTTTTTCCTTTATCAGTCATTTTTGACAATATATTTCTTACATTAGCTCATGAAATAAAAATAAACATTATGAAACATTTCTTTTTAATTGTACTAACTCTATTTTTTGCAACAAGCTTTGCTCAAAATAAAGATAAAGCCACTTTTAAAATATATGACAAAGGTAAAGTGTACTACTATAACACTATTTTAAAAGACATTAAAGCTGAAGAATCTCAGAAAAACAAACCGAAACCTTACAAGCGTTTTAAAGTCTTGGTCAATGGTCAAAAATTTCCCAATCAAGTAAAACTCTATAAATCATCTTGGCATAATCCGCCTATTTCTCAAGGTAACACCGGAACTTGCTGGGATTTTTCTACGACTTCATTTTATGAAAGTGAAGTTTATCGTCTAACCGGAAAAAAAGTAAAATTATCTGAAGCATTTACATTTTATAATGAATATATACTACGTGCTAAAGAATATGTTCGCACACGTGGAAAATCACTTTTTGCTCAAGGTTCTGAAGCAAATGCCGTCACACGTAATTTTAAATTATACGGTGCTATGCCATGGTCGGTTTATAATGGCTTAAAAGGACACAAATTTCATACACACAAAAAAATGTATGCCGAAATGAAAGCCTATTTACTATCAGTAAAACGTGATAATGCTTGGGACGAAAAAACAGTTGTTAACACTATTAAAGCCATTATGGATTATTATATTGGTACACCACCAAAACAATTTAAAGTAGATGGCAAAACCTATACACCAAAAACATACTTAAAAGATTATTTAAAAATCAATCCGGATGATTATGTTGATATTTTATCTTATAAACAAGCACCATATTACACAAAATGTTCTTATGATGTTCCGGATAACTGGTGGCATTCCAAAGATTATTACAATGTTCCTCTAGATGTATTTATGGAAATAATTATCAATAGCATCAAAAAGGGTTATACTATAGGAATAGGCGGTGATGTTTCCGAACCCGGATTTTTAAACGGTCCGGGGGAACCCCAAATTGCCATTATTCCCGATTTTGATATTCCTTCCAAGTATATCAATGACGATGCGCGTCAATTACGTTTTTCAGAAGGAGCAACGACCGATGATCACGGCATGCATTTGGTTGGTTGGTATAAAGACAAAGACGGTAAATACTGGTTTTTGATAAAAGACAGTAGTTCAGGTTCTCGAAACGGGGACCCGAAAGCCCCTGAATTCGGCTACTATTTCTTCTCACAAGACTATATAAAACTCAAAATGATGGATTTTATCATTCATAAAGATGCCGTAAAAAATGTTTTGAAAAAGTTTGATAAAAAATAAAATAGAAATTTTATTTCACATAAAAAAAATCGGCTACATTAAAAAGTAGCCGATTTTTTAATATAATTTACGAATCGCCATACTTGGCTTCATATTTTTTTACAGCCCAAACACTCAATTTGTAACCCAAATAAATAATGATAGGCCAACTAATATAATAGATCAATGCGTAAGTCATAATAATTAAATTTTTAATATTTTTCTGTTTCTTGCTCCAATTCTTTTTCATTTAGTTTATGCGAATCCATAGCACGCCAAGCCCAAATAATATAGGCCAAAACAAATGGCACCATCAATGATACGTAAGCCATCACGCTAAGCGTGTAATGACTGGAAGCACTGTTTGCCAAAGTTATGGAACTTTGTAAATCAAATGTAGAAGGATAATAAGCCGTATTGTTAAAAGCCGCCATAAAGAACACAGCCATAACGGTTAAAATAGTACCGACACCCAGATACCAAAAAGCTTTTTCTTCCTTTTTAAAATTGGCTTTATATAAGCCATAAAGCACGCTAATCAATCCAAGTAATAAAATAATCAAACTGATAGGATTTTCAACAAGATTATTAAAGTACTTATGTGCTTGTAAATAAACTTCATTGTTAAACGGATTAACAGCAAAGCCATCGATAAAGAGCAACCGGATAAACCAAGTCAAAAATAATACTAAAAACAAAATACTGTGACGGGGTACACATTTATCAACCTTTGCTAAGATGTTTTTATTATCTGTCATTTTTCTGATATATAACAAGGCATTTAAACGAGCTAAAACCAGAACAGACAAACCTAGTAAGATATTTTGTAAAAATGCTAAATGTTCAAGTGTCCAAAGAGCTTCTAAACCGTGCCAAGGCGTTTGCCACTGCGAAATTACCGCTTCATAATTACTTCCCAAATGAACAATATTGGCTTTGTTAACGCTAAATAAACTACCGGTAAACATGGTAGAAACTGCTACGCCTAACAAGAATGGTGCTGCAAATCCATTAAACTTTAAAAAGGTTTCAAAAGTTTTACTACCCAAAACATTATTTTTCTTCTTGCGATATTCGTATGAAACGGCTTGCAAGATAAAAGCAAATAAAATGGCATACCAAACCCAATAAGCGCCACCGAAACTAGTGGAATAAAAAAGTGGAAAGGACGCAAAAAATGCCCCACCGAAAACAACCAAAGTCGTAAAAGTAAATTCCCATTTATGACCTGTAATATTTACAATAACAGTTTTTTCAGATTCATTATTACTCAACCTGTCCATAAGTGTTTGACCACCTTGTACAAAGAGTAAAAACACCAAAAAACCACCCAATAAAGATATAATAATCCACCAGTATATCTGTAAAGTCTCGTATGATAAAGTTTCAAACATAGCTGTAAATATTTAGTTATTAAATCCCTTTTTAATGGTTGTTGACATAATTTTCAGTTCGGCAATCAACAAAGCCGTAAACGTTATAAAGAACAAAAAGAAGGTTATCATAACACCGGAAGTTTCTATATGAGACACTGCTACCATTGTAGGCATTAAATCTTGAATCACCCATGGCATACGACCGGCTTCAGCTGTAATCCAACCGGCTTCCTGAGTAATCAACCCTAATAGGATACCCAAAACACCAAGCCGTAACAACCACTTTTTCTTTTCAATATTATTTTTCATAACCGACCAAAAAATCAATGGAAAAAAAATCAAGAACCAAGTTCCTAAAATTACCATTGTATGAAATGACATAAAACTAATGGTAATAGGCGGAATCAATTCATTCATATCATGCCCGTCAAAATAACCATAGCCAAAATCTTTAAAATGTTCTTTAAAAGTTTTTAAATATTGTTCAGCTTCATCATTATTACCTGCTTTTTTAGCTTTTTTGTAATTTGCCAATGCCTCTATACTTATTTTTCCACTTTTAATACGCTCTGCATAAGACGGAATACCTTCTTTTTCATTACCGTAAACTAAATCATTAACACCCGGCACAAATGCATTCGGATCATTAAAAGCTAATACAGATAAACCATAAGGAATTTCAAAACCTTCTACTTCTACATCTAATTGATTATTCCCTTTAAAATCATCGGCTATGGCTTTGGTTAAATCTTTATCTGTAGTATGTTTCGGTTTTCCGATAGCAATCAATGGCGCCCCTCTGGAACCGGTTCGTAAGCCCTCCATAGCTGCCAGTTTCATCGGTTGATATTTGGCAACTTGCTTGGCTGATCCATCACCTGTAATAATAGTGGCAACAATACCAATAAAACCAAAAACCGAAGCTATAAGCATACTATACTTGGCATAGACTTTGTCTTTACCTTTTAGTAACAAATAAGCACTTACCGCAATAACAAACAAAGCTGAAAAGGTATAAGCGGAAGTAATAGTATGCACAAATTTGTTAACAGCAACAGGATTAAAAAGTACTTCCCAAAAATTTTCCATTTCATTACGCATGGTATCCGGATTAAATTTCATACCGACAGGATTTTGCATCCACCCGTTAGCAGTCAAAATCCATAATGCCGATAAATTAGTTCCGATTGCTGTAAGCCAAGTAGCCGTCAAGTGCGCTTTTTTACTGATTTTATTCCAGCCAAAAAACATAATGGCTACAAAGGTCGATTCCATAAAGAATGCCATAATCCCTTCAATTGCCAAAGGCGCACCGAAAATATCACCTACAAACCATGAGTAATTAGACCAATTGGTACCAAACTCAAACTCTAATATGATACCGGTAGCTACACCAATTGCAAAATTTATTCCGAACAGACGGAGCCAAAATTTCTCAATCTTTAACCATTTTTCATCACCTGTTTTGACATAAATGGTTTCCATAATAGCTAACATAAAGGACAAACCTAAAGTTAAGGGTACAAATATCCAGTGATATAAAGCCGTTAGCGCAAACTGCGCCCGTGACCAATCAACTAATTCCCAATTGACATGTTCCATAATCTTTTGTTTTAGTTTTTATTAAGGGTATCATTACTATTTGTTATAATTAATTGCTGTTCAATATGATGAATACGTTCTTGATCAGTTTTAAAGTTTTCTTTCAATATGTCCGGAAAGAAAAAATATTTTAAAATAGCAAACATGACAAAAAGCTTAACAAGAATAATCACCCAAAGCTTCTTGCCACGTGGAGACATTTCTTTAAATCCATCTACATAAAAATAAAATATTTTTTTTAGAATCATTCTAAATTAATTTTTATGCAAAGTTATAAGCTATTCTAACTAAAAGCAAGAAAAATCAATAAAAAAACTTTTGTTATCTTAATAATAAGTAAATAAACAAAAAAAACCGGTAACAAAAGTTACCGGTTTTTTCATGCATTTCAAAAATTATTTAAGCATGAGCTTTATCTTTTAATACTTCTTGAACCTTATTGGCTGCTTCTTGAAATTCAGTTACAAAATGTACCGGAATGCCTGATTTTTCGATCAATTCTTTAGCTTTATCGGCATTAGTTCCTTGTAAACGGACAATGATTGGTACATGAATTTCTCCTTTCATATTGTTATAAGCATCAACAATCCCTTGTGCTACACGGTCTGCCCGTACAATACCTCCGAAAATATTAACTAAAATTGCTTTAACTTTTGGATCTTTTAAAATTATACGAAAGCCTTTTTCAACCCGTTCAGCATCTGCCGTACCGCCAACGTCTAAGAAATTAGCTGGATCACCACCTGCCTGCTTGATTAAATCCATAGTTGCCATAGCCAACCCTGCACCATTAACCATACAACCGACATTACCATCTAAAGCCACATAGCTCAAACCGGCTTCTTTAGCTTCAACTTCAACAGGATTTTCTTCTCTGGTATCACGCATTGCAGCAATATCTTTATGTCTAAATAAGGCATTATCATCAATAACTACTTTAGAGTCAACCGCTAATATTTTATTATCTGAAGTTTTTAAAACCGGATTAATTTCAAACAATGAGGCATCATTGTTAGTATAAGCATTATATAAAGATTTTACAAACTTAACCATTTCCTTAAAAGCTTGTCCACTTAAACCTAAATTAAAAGCAATACGGCGAGCTTGAAAATCTTGTAAACCATGTCCGGGATCTATCAATTCAATAAATATTTTATCCGGTGTCTTTTCAGCTACTTCCTCAATATTCATACCTCCTTCAGGTGAATACATTATCATATTTTTTCCTTGACCACGGTTTAGCATCACACTCATATAATATTCTTCCGGATCAGATTCACCTGGATAATATACATCTTCAGCAATTAATACTTGATTAACTTTCTTGCCTTCAGGCGGTGTTTGAGGCGTAACCAATTGCATTCCGATAATCTTTGAAGCTAAATCTTTAACTTCATCTAAATTTTTAGCTAATTTAACACCACCACCTTTACCACGCCCTCCGGCATGTACTTGTGCTTTAACCACGTACCATTTGGTACCTGTTTCTTCTGTGAGTTTTTTAGCTGCTTCAACAGCTTTTTCAGGTGTATCGGCAACAATACCCCGTTGCACGCGAACGCCTGACTGACTTAATATTTCTTTACCTTGATATTCGTGTAGATTCATAAATTTATTTTTTACTAATCGGTTATATGGTTATTTATTGTCAAATTCCGGTGTTGGATATCCGTGTTGATTGGCATTTTGAACGTAGCGTTAAATACCCATTTAATTATTAATCATCAAACTTAATTCAACACCGACAAATGTAATAATTTGTTTTCAAATATTAATGATAAAAATCAAGATTTTGCAGCTTCAATAATAGCATTAAAATCCTTAGCTTTAAGAGATGCTCCCCCAATTAAACCACCGTCAACATCCGGTTTTGAAAAAATCTCTTTGGCATTAGTTGGTTTGACGCTACCACCATACAAAATTCTAACGGAATCAGCTAAATCATATCCATATTTTTTAGCCATAGTTTCACGGATAAATTTGTGCATTTCCTGTGCCTGCTCTGGGGTAGCCGTCTGTCCTGTACCAATGGCCCAAACCGGCTCATAAGCAATAACAATTTTTTTATAAGCTTGCTTAGGCAAATTAAATAAAGCATTTTTTAATTGGTTTTTAACTATCTCAAAATGCTTGCCTGCAGTACGATCTTCTAATTTTTCTCCAACGCAAAAAATATTAAGCATTCCCTTTTCATATGCCTTTTCAGCTTTTTGTTGAAGAATATCATCAGTTTCATTAAAATAAGCTCTACGTTCACTATGACCTAAAATTACCGTATTAACTCCTATCGTATTAAGCATGTCTGCAGAGACTTCTCCTGTATATGCGCCATAATCAGCAAAATGCATATTTTGAGCAGCAACCGAAATAGGAAAATCATGCAACAGTAAAACTGCTTTCGATAAATTCACAAAAGACGGAGCAATAATAACCTCAACTTTATTATCCGTTTTAATAATACTTTTTAATTCATTAATTAATGTTATCGTTTCCGGTAGTGTTTTATGCATTTTCCAATTACCTGCAACTATTTTTGTTCTCATATTTTTTGCTTGCAATTTAGTAAAGAAATCTTATAAAATCACAAAATTATTCTATACAAACAAAAAAAACCGCACTGTTTTACAATGCGGTTTTTGTTTTAAAAAGACGGGCGGCGACTTACTTTTCCACCTACTGGCAGTATCATCAGCGCTGTCGGGCTTAACTGCTCTGTTCGGTATGGGAAGAGGTGTTCCCCGACGCTATAGCCACCCTTAAGATTTTAGATTTCAGATTTGTGATTTTCGATTCGATACAATTTTTACTCCTTAGCCGTAAAATTAATTACTCAGCGA
>JALWLE010000011.1 GCA_026996605.1 Flavobacteriales bacterium | reverse complement strand
GGTAGATAAAAGGGGGACGTCTGAAAAAACCGAAATTTTTAGCAAAAAATCGTACAGAGATTCTTTTCTGTTGACCCGCTGACTAAAAAGTATCCTTGGAATAGTTCTTATGCTTTTAGTGAGAATATAGTGCTTGATGGGGTGGAGTTGGAGGGAGCAGAAAGTCTGTATTTTGGATACAGGGGTTTGTCTTCCAAACAAATAAATGAGATTAATAATGAAATGGCGCGCCAATCGAAGAGTACTTTACTTTCAATAGTAGAGTCTACCGATGTTGAGGATGCTACAATACTTTCAACTTGGATGTTGCCAGGTGGTGCAACAGGTATAAGAGGAGATAAAGCAAGCGGTTGGGATAAAGGATTAAGCTTGCTAGGTGCATTTTTACCAATAGTTTCTGGTAGTGTTATTAAAAAATTAGGAAAAGGATTAAAAGGGGCCTTTAATTTTTTAAAAAAGAGTGGTCAAATAGCCCCACATCATATTTTATTTAGTCAAGGAAGCATTAGGGCGACCTTTAAAGATGGAACTAAAATATCGGATTTGACTAAGGGATTTAAAAATGGTTCAATTGATCCATTGTCAGTTAAGCCCATTAGACTTGTTGAAAAAGATGGTAAGGTTTTTTCTCTTGATAATAGAAGACTAAAAGCTTTTCAAGATGCAAATGTTGAAATACCATTTGTAAAATTAGACGAAATACCAAAAAAAGAAAAGTTTAAGTTTAAAGATTATGAAACAGGAAAAACAGATGGGACAAAACGATAAAGATTCGAAAAAATATTAAGAAATGATAGATATATATGAATATTACAAAAAGATTAAAGATATAAATGATTTTAAAAAATTCCTTGAATTATTAAAAACTGATTATATCAATAATAGGAAAGCGTGGGAAAATGATGATTTAGAATCTTATCTTGAAGGATTATTTGGTTACATTTACAATGATCAAGATGTAAATATACAGTCGACTTGGAAGAAGTTTGCAGAAATGCTTTTGGCTGCAAAAGTATATGAATAAAATAAACCCGATTACTATAACTGAACCAAATAAATTTTCATTTTTTTTCAAAAAATGTGATTTAGGTTTTTTTAGGCATAAAAAAAACTCAAGTAGGTTGTCAGATATTATCCGTTACTAACGGTTAGAAACAGCTATATAACTTATGCTACTGTTTTTATTGATATTTTGAAATAATGATTTTAAGGTTTTTTACAAAAAAAAACGGTAAAAATTATAAAATAAAATCATTCTCTTATAACAAGTATAACACCATTTGCTTAAATTAACCAAAGGTTAGACTGTTCAATTTTTTATAATAATAATTCTATAAGTTACATTTTTTGTAATGTAATAATATCACCGTCGGCAGCACCATTATCAGAAAGTCTTAATATGGTACCATTCGATAAAAGTTCATACTCAAACGTGTTGCTGTTAGATATTGTTATGTAATTGCCATTTACAGAATAATCATATGAACCGGTTGCGTCTAAAGGAATCTCCAAATTAGGGTTTACATTTAAGGTAACTTCAATTGTATTGTTTGAGTTAAATTCCCAAATAATATCGTTGACGACAAAACTCTCAGAACCGCCAAAACCTTTTGATATTTCAACTAAACTCCATCTTCCGTTCAATTCATCATTGGGTGTTGCAGTTGTTTCGTTCTTTTTGCAACTAACCAAAATGGTTACAAATACTAAAATGTTTAAAAATAATACTCTTTTCATGATTAAAAAATTTTTAGTTAAATAACAAATTTACAAACGAGTCTTTTACTTCTATCGTTACAAGAATACATATTCAAATTATACTCAACTTGATTTGGCACTTCAAACTATGTTTAACTAAAAACCTGCAACTTTGTGCGATTAAACATAGCTTTGAGATTCTCAAGGAACATCAACAAAGTTTCATAGATTCAAGGACTGTTTCTTTATTCTATTTTTTGATAAATATTCTATGTATTAGAGTGCTTATTTAATTTTTTACAACAAATATAAATAAAAAAAACTTAAAAAAAACATAATATTATGTGTTTTTCATAATATTAACATAAAGACCGTGCTATTGTTAATAAAAATGACAAAAAAATAACATTATATTAAAACCGTGTCGGCTTTTTAACTACTCGATACTAGCTGCTTGTTACCAAGTTTATACGCCATATCCTTAACCACTACTGCCCATTCATGTCGTGATTTACTGTGGTCAAAAATTTGCCAAGATATGGGTTTACCGAAAATGATTTTTATAGTTTGATTTCTTTTTTTAAGCAGTTCGCGTGATAGCCAAAACAGTTCAATATTGGCTTTTATCCCCAATTTTCGGCGCCAACTTGCCACGCGGTAAAAAATTTTGGAATTTTCGGTCGGGATATAAAACGGCACCACGTCTTTTTGATATTTTCGGGCATACCGTACAAAACCGCTGCGCCATAAACCGTCGTCGGGTTTGCCGTTGTATTTACGCATCACTTCACCGGACGGGAACATCGTTACGGGAACGGAATTATCCGACAAACGCTCTTCTAACAACTGCCGGTCTTTTTCGGTGATTTTGCCAAACACATTAATCGGCACTAAAATACCGGACAAAGGTTTTACAGCCATCAAGACTTCATTTGCCGGATGATTAATCCGAGAAAATCCTGCCAACTTCATGGCGTGTATCAAAGCAAAAAAATCCAAACCGCCTAAAGCATGATTCCCGACAAAAATCAAATTACTACGGTTTGGAATATTTTCAAGCCCGATGACTTCAAATTTTAAATTCATCTCTTTATTAATAGCCTCTACAAAATCGAAATCTTGTAAGTGTGATGTCTTTCGCAACAACTCGTTCAGCTCTTTTTCTTTAACCCACCAACGAATTAAATTAATGACCAAACCGGGCATATTGGCTATGGTTTTGTTTTTTTGTGAACGAATGATTTGTTTGATGTCGAGTTGAATCATTTGATGATGCTGGTTATTTGGTTATTAGATGAATTGAGGATTTCTTTCTACTTCATAAATTATCATATCCTTTGATGTTATTAAGTACTTCGCTCTTTGCTCCTGCTTATAATTTGAGGAAATGAGAAATTTGTGCAAATTGTCATTTCGAACGTAGTGAGAAATCTCAATATTCATTTTAGATTTTAGAAATTAGATTTTAGATTTTTTGAAACATATAAGGCATATAAGGTCATATAAGTTTTATTCTTTTATGGTCTTTTATGGTTTAATTCATTTGAGATTTCTCAGTCGTTCCTCCTTCGAAATGACAAACTACTTCATACATTAATTTACAATTTAAGAAATTGATTTTTTTTGATTGCAGGATATATATTCACCTCCTCATTTTTCACACCTCATTTCTCAATCAAAACCGGTCACTTCGGCACACATCTCCTTCGTCGTGACTCTCAGTGACCTTTGATTCTGCTATGTAGGTCGCCGAGTGATTCCGATGATAATCGGGATTGTACCGAGGCGCACTTTAACACTTGCCACTTCGCACTAATGCAGTCTAAACTTCAAATACGTAATGGCTTTACCTTGTTCTAAAAACTGTTTTTCATAATAGGTTTGCACTTCAACCACTTCTTTCGGTGCTTCGGTATTGATATAAATATCATGATGTGCCATAAGGATTTCATGTCCCAAACCCTGCAACAATCCAATGGTATAGCCATGTAAAAATTCGCTGTCGGTTTTGAGATGAATCAAGCCGTCTTCGACTAAAATATTTTTATATCGTTTTAAAAATTCCGGATTGGTCAGTCGGTGTTTCATGCGTTTGTATTTGATTTGCGGGTCGGGGAAGGTTATCCATATTTCGGAAACTTCACCGCTTGCAAAGGCATTTTCAATCAACTCGATTTGCATTCTGATAAAGGCTACATTTTCCCGTTGTTCTTGCAAAGCGGTTTTAGCACCTCGCCAAATCCGCGCGCCTTTAATATCAATACCGATAAAATTCTTGTCGGGATAACGTTCTGACAAAGCCAATGTATATTCGCCTTTACCGCAACCCAATTCCAAAACAATCGGATTATTGTTTTTAAAATAATCTGCCTGCCAATGCCCTTTCATTTCAAATTGGTCTGTCAATAAAGTCTCCCGCGTCGGCTGAAACAAGTTGGAAAAAGTCTCATTTTCCAAAAATCGTTTTAATTTGTTTTTACTCCCCACTTTTTCTTATTTTTAACGTCACAAAAATAGGCAATAATGCGCCAATCAAAAAATATTTTAATCGCACCGCTCAATTGGGGGCTTGGTCATGCGACTCGTTGTATTCCCATTATCAAAGATTTGCAACGACAAGGGCATCGCATCATTATTGCTTCTGACGGCAGCGCCTTAAAATTGCTACAAGAAGAATTTCCGGAACTCGAATTTGAAAAATTACCGGCTTACCAAATCACTTATGCCAAACTGTCATGGCTAAATCGTTGGTACTTGATCAAACAATTACCGCATATTATCCGGACAATGAAAAAAGAACAGCAATTAACCGATGAACTAGTCAAAAAACATCAATTAGATTTAATCGTTTCGGATAATCGTTTTGGTGTATTTTCAAAAGAAGTTAAATCAATTTACATCACACATCAACTCAAGGTTTTATCCGGTTGGACTACCAAACTGACCACTTGGATACATGCCAAAATTTATAACAGATATAATGAAATTTGGGTGCCTGATGTGGCAGGTAACCCGAATTTGAGTGGAAAGCTGGGACATGATTCAAAAATGAACCGTAAAAAAATCAAATATATCGGTGTATTAAGCCGGATGAAACCGAAAAACTTACCTAAAAAATATGATGTTTTAGCCATTCTGTCCGGACCGGAACCGCAACGTAGTCAATTAGAAAACATTTTATTAGAAAAATTTAAAACTTTAAACTTAAAAATCGCATTAGTGCGTGGCGTAATTGATAACAAAAAAGACGTTGAAAATCAATATGATATAACAATATTTAATTATGCAACCGGTAAAGAATTAGAACTACTTATCAATCAATCCGAAGCCGTCATTTGTCGTTCGGGTTATACGTCTGTTATGGATATGGCTGTTTTACAAAAAAAAGTTTTGATGATTCCGACGCCCGGACAAAATGAACAGCAATATTTAGCCCGACATTTAGCCGAAAATTTTCAAATAAAAATTTTACGACAAAAGGATTTGCAATTGGGTAGGTATCTATTGGATAGGTTAATTCCTTTGCAAATTTAGCAACAATCCTACGAACCTATAAATTCAGCTAAAAACCGGGCAAAATCGGGGTGGTCGTTCAGACAAGAAACTACTTGATAATCTTTTATTTGCAGTTTGCGAGCGATTTCGGCATATTCTATTTTCAGTTCGAAGTCGGTTTCGGAATTGTCAATCAAAAATGAAATGGGATAAATAATGACTTTTTCGTTCTTGAATCTTTCCAGAACATCTTCCAAATAGGGTTTTTGCCACTTTACGGGTCCCAAACGGGACTGAAAACCCACGGAAATTGATTTGAACGAAGCCAACGACGTTTTTAAAATTTCCACTTGTTCGTAAACTTGTTTTACGTAGGGGTCGCCTTTACGGGTGATGTATTCGGGCAAGCCGTGAGCCGAAAAAATCAAATGATAATTTTTGGGCGTTTCCACTTGATTGAGAATGACGTTTACTATCAGGTCGTTATAGGATTTTTCTTGGTAGAATTCCGGTGCCACTTTGATTTTTCCTTTAAAATTCAGGGCTTCGATTTCGTCTAAAATGCTGCCGGTTGTGGTGGTGGAAAAATGCGGATACATCGGGACGATTAGCACTTCGTCGTAGCCGGCGATAACGTCTTGCAGGTTGGGCTTGGTATATCGCATACTCAAAGCCACATCGCAGCCGGTCAGGTCTTTTACTTGCTTGATGAGTTTTTCGGTCCAATCGTAAATGGCACTTCCGCCGATTTTTTCGTAATCTTTCCACACTTTTTTGGTGCGAAAACGGGGAAGGATTTCCGATACCAAAAATCTAAAGGGTCCGGGGATAATCCGTTTGTCCCGAAACATATTTTTCAGAAACAGTTGTAGTTCTTCGGGCGTCCGGGCGCCACCCATATTTGCCAAGACTACGAGTTTGTTCATTGTGCTGTCAATTTTTGAGCGGTTTTGTAGGATTGTGCCACCCTGTCGGCAATGCCAATGCCGTCTTTGATACTGCCCCGCAACAAGAGTCCCGGGTATTGCGCTTCAATTTTATCGATGCTTTCCAAACGCGCCTTGCTGTCTGCACCATATTGGGCAATGGCTTTGGGGTGCCGGCTGATTTCCAACAAATCGGGATTAAAACTATCCAAGCGCATCACTTCCTTAAAATCTATAGCCAAGAGTTTAAGTAAAACATCATCGTCCGGTTGAAGTATTTCCGGTTTTTTTATACCGCCCGCAAAGACCGAAAAGAAGGCGCCGTCTTTGGGCGCACGATTTGAAAATTGCGACGACATAAACAAAATACCTAAAATGTTTTTGTGCTCTTTGGTGGGAATTAATCCGCCAAAGGCGTCCAATTTGATACCGTTCCACTGCTTAAAACCCAAAGAAATTTCTACGACGGGTGCATATAACAGATTTGTTACCGGCATGCTTAATTCCTGCGGAACAAAAGGTAAAAGCTCAAAAGTTTCCGACGCCTTGACGGTGGTTACTACGTGCGAAAAGTCTTGTCCGTTAACCCGAAAGCGGTTGGGCGATTGATAAACAATTTCAATATCCAGTTGATTCAACAATATATGCTCCTGCCCGATTTTGTGGGTCAAGGCATCGGTTAGGTCTTGTAAGCCATTGGCATAAGAAAAAATCTTTTTGCTGACTTTTTTCTTATATGCTTCGCTTCGTTCTTTGGCGATTTTCAGTCTTCCTTTGATAAAACCGCCGTATTTTTCTTCCAAATTATAGAGTTTCGGAAAAGCGTATTTGGTTACCAAATAATGCGGGTCGCCGGCATAAACCCCCGATACAAACGGATCAATGGCATAATCCAAAAAACTATTGCCCAAGCGTCGTATGACGGTGTCTGCCAAAGTTTCGGTTTCGGTATTACCTTTCTTCCGAAAAAATTCACCGGCTACTTTCAGTTTATCTTTCCAAGTAAACAAAGGCGTAGTAACAGCCGATTTGATGCCCGAAGGCAGGGCTTTCCATTTGCCGTTTTTCCAAATCAATCGTTTTTTAGCCACTTCGTCGGCATAAACAGGCGTGGCAATATCGGAAAGCTCGTCCAAGAGATTGGCCAATTCCAAATTTGCCACTACGCCTGTATTGGGACCTTTTTCCAAGATAAAACCGTCCTTTTTTTCGGATTGAATCACGCCGCCGGTGCGATGACTTTTTTCATAAATCACGAAAGGGATTCCTGCCTTTTTGAGTTGAAAAGCCAAACTCAATCCCGTGAGTCCGGCACCGATGATTGCCACTTTTTTTTCCATGATTAAAGCGCTTTTGAAAAATTCTTTTTATTGGTTTTCATATTCGGGTCAAATGCCGCTGCTATAATCCGCATAAAAAATTGTCCTTTGGGGGTTAAGGTCAATTGATGATTAGAAAAATGCAAAAATCCTTCAGCTTCATATTGTTGCAAAGCTTTGGTATCTACTTGTGTCATAGCATAAATTTCTTCAAGTGTTTTGCCGTATTTTTGTGCCATTCCGGTCAGTGAAACTTCCATATTACACATAATATCTTCAATGATATTTCTGATGATTTTTTCTTCGTTGGAAACCAAATAATATTTTTCAACCGGAAACACACCGCTCTGAATCGCCGCTTCGTATTTTTTCAGGTCTTTGGTATTTTGCAGGTAAGCATTTTCCATTTGACTGATACCACTCACACCCAAAGCATAGACTTGTCCGGTGGTTTCCAAAGTGCAATAACCCTGAAAATTACGATGTAATTTTTTGTTTTTCAAAGCGATACTCAAATCGTCATCGGGTTTGGCAAAATGATCCAACCCGATGATTTCATAATGGTTTTCAGCCAATAGATTGTAAGCCATTTCAAACAATGCGATTTTTTCTTCTGCGGTCGGCAATCCGTATTTTTCCAAAGATTTTTGCTGTTTTTTAACCCAAGGCACATGTGCATAAGAAAATACCGCTAATCTGTCCGGATGCAAAGCAAGGGCTTTTTGCATGGTTTTTTGATAGGAATCCAATGTTTGGTAAGGCAATCCGTAGATAAAATCAAGATTTAAGGACAGATTTTTAAAAGATTGGATATAAGCCACCATTTCTTCAATGGGGATAACCGGTTTTTCGCGATGTACCGTTTCCAAGACTTTATCGGAAAAATCCTGTACGCCGAAACTCAAACGGTTAAATCCCATTTCGACCAGCTTGTCGGCATAAGCTTTGGTCAAATGCGCCGGATGACATTCCATGGCAATTTCGGGCGTAGCGATAAAATCGAAATGCGTATGCAAGCGCTGCATAATGCGTTCCACTTCTTCGACCGGCAAATAATTGGGCGTGCCACCGCCCCAATGCACCTGCGACACTTTGCGGTTTTTGTCCAAATGTTTGGCAAGCAAATCAATCTCTTTCAATAAAGTATCCACATAGCGCCGCATAGTTTCTTTGTCTTGTGTGATGTGCGTGTTGCAACCGCAGTACAAGCAAAGTTGCCCGCAAAACGGAATATGGATATACAAAGAAATATTACGGGGTTGATCCTTATTGGACTGTTCGATAATAGATTTTATATCCGGCTTATCAGCTTCGGCATCTTTAAAATAATTTGCCGGCGGATAACTTGTATATCGTGGGGTCGGTATATTGTATTTTTCAAAAAGTTCAACCTGAAATTTCATATTGCAAAGATTTTTTGTATAATAAAGGAATGATAATCAACAAGATAAGACTAGCAGCTACGCCGGTCAAAAATAAGCCCGAATAACCCAAAACATGTGCTAATTTGCCACTTAACACGGCTATAAAAAGACTGCCGATGTGCGCCAGCACGATTTGCAAAGTAAAATCGGTGCCTTCGCGTCCGGCTCTAATGCTATCCATCAAAAAAGTGTAAACAAATACCGTAGTCATACTATAAATGCCCCAAATACCTATAATACCGATTTGCAACAATATATAAGAAGGTGTTTGCCGGCTGATCAAATAGAAATATAGATTGATGATAAAAAAGGCATACAGAAGCCATTTTAACATGAATTTTTGTCCTTTGCGCTTAATTATTTTGCCCGCTACATAAGCAAACAAAGCCCCCGAAGCCGGTCCTATCAAGCCCGAATATATCCCGATTTGTTTGATATTGTAACCCAAATCCACCATCCAAGGTTTGAGCATGGTCAAAATCCCGATGATTGCCGCATAAATCAAAAGCAACATGCCAACACGATATTTCATAAAAGGCTGTTTAAAAAACCGGTATAAATCGCTGAATTTAATTTTCGGGGTGTTTTTTTGAGCTTGAAAAGTCTGTCGCGGTTGATACAGCCAAAGCGGAATAAGTGCCAAAAGTACAAAAAGGGCAAGTGCGGCAATCAATATGTTCCAACCGAAATAATGGTAGATAATTAACAACAATCCGCTTCCTATAACAGTTCCCAAAAAGTGTCCTATTGTTTGTGTGCTGCCACCGGTTCCCCTTTCGTTTTTCTTTAAAATCAAATAAGAAAACGCATCGGTGGCAATGTCTTGCGTAGCCGATGCCGTAAAAGCCAATAATAATAGTATGACAATTAATTTAAAATCGGTTTGTAAATCGAAAAAAGCAATGCTGAAAATAACCAATGCGTAGAACAATTCCGAGCCGAAAATCCATTTTTTGTAGGACGAAATCCGACCTTGCGACGTATCGACCAAGGGCGCCCAAATGAATTTTAATAACCATGGCAATTTTATCAACTGAATCAAGCCGATAGATGTCAGTGAAAAATGATTTTCGCGCATAATCACCGGCAAAACCGTTGCAAAAAAACTCATCGGAATGGATTGTGCCAAATACAGATTCAGCATCACGCCGTATTTGATATGTTCTTTGGTTGGGTTCATTTATATTATAAAATCTATTAGCTTTCGATATCGATTTATGCTTTTATGATTTAAATTGAGGAATTGAGGATTTATTTGTAGTTCATAAAAGGTTTTACTTTTAAATTGTCATTTTGTACTTCAAACTATACAACTGCTTTTTATTTGAGGAAATGAGGAAGTTCTTTAATAATATACTTGACACGACACTAGGTTGGTTAGAACAGATTAACTTTTGCATAGATACCAAAACTGACAGGTCTGGACAGTTCGGCATAAGCTTTTTGCAAAGTTGATATGGTAAAATAGTATTTGATAAATTTTTCGTTAGTTATGTTTTTTGCCCACAAACCTATGCTGGCGTTTCTTGTTTTCAAACTGATGTTGGCATTCAATACGCCATAAGGATTTTGGTAATCCGTATTATCCGAAGTCCAATAGTACTTGCCATAACGCTTGTAGTTCAAATTAAAGAGCACATATTTGAATTTTTCGCTTTTGAGTCGCCATTTGTAGTTGGCAGCAGCACCTAAGGTGTATTCGGGCACCATTGGCAGTTTGTTGTTGCTGTAATCGGTGGAATCGTTGTATTTGTAGGAAATAAAATACGCATCGGTATAGCCGTAGCTGACACCTAAATTGAAATCGGGTGTAAACCGGTAAAAACTTTCAATTTCAACACCTTTGCTTTCGGATTTTCCGGCATTTTTAATCATAATACCCCTACCACTCGGCACCGATTGTACCACTTGTTGACTTTGCCAATCGATATAAAAAAGGCTGGTATTTAAAACCAATTTGTTATTTAATCCGTTGAATTTGAAGCCGGTTTCGTAATTCAAACTGTATTCGGGATTGTAAGTTTCGTCTTCGTCTCTTTCAATGGTTGCATTGAACCCGCCGGCTTTGTAGCCTTTTGCCACAGTGGCATAAGCCGTAAAATGTTTGTTGGGCAAGTAGCTGACACTGAATTTAGGTAAAAATTGATCGAAATTTAAAGTATGTTCAAAATCGTCTTTATGAACCTTGTTGCCACCGACTAACAGATCGTAGTTGTAGTCGAGTTCTGCGTTTTCTTTATCATAACGCAATCCGGCGGCAAACAACAGTTTGTTCCGTTTGTAAGAAATTTGACCGAAGGCGGCATATGCCTTAATACTTTGGTCGTAATCTTTGAGAATGGTCATTTTTCCGTGATTTGTCGTGATGTCAAAATCCACATTTTTCAACAAGTGTCGTTGGAATGAAAACATGCCACCAATCCATTGAAACGGACTATCTGTAGTGGACTTTATATTTAATTCCTCTACAAAAGCATTGTTATTTCGGTCCATATCCACCACGTAAATATCATTAGGCGTAAAGTCTTGGTCAATCAAATAAACATCTTTTAACTGTTGATAACCGGCTGACAGATTGACTTCATAACCGGACGGGTTATACTTCAAATTTATTCCGGTTGAACCGAAATCACGATTATATTTGCTTGGTTCATTGTAATTGACCTCATTGACCGTTTGTGTTTGCGAATCGTAAACGCCATAGGCAAATCCGGGTTGGTTGTTTTTTTCATAATTCCCCAAAACTTTAAGTTTCAAGTTGTTAGTTAAGTTGATTTTATATTTCAACCTGAGTCCATAAGTTTGTTCAGCATCCACATTATTATTATCATATTTATTCACAAAATAGCCATCATCATTTTTGTAATAAGCATCAAGCAACACCGCCGAATTTTCGGTTAGCGGTTGATTATAACTGACACTAGCTTTATACTGATTATATCTACCGTAATCAAGTTTAAAACCGGCTTTTCTTTTTTGGACGGGGTCCGGTGTATAAATTTTTAGCAAACCGCCCATGGTATTTCTACCATATAAAGTCCCTTGCGGACCACGTAAGACTTCAATTTTTTTGATATTGGCAAATTCAAAATTTATCGTACCGCTATCAAAATACGGAATATCATCGACATACATTCCAATAGATGGTTCACCTTTACTTACACCGATACCTCTTATATAGATATCGGTATTTAATCTGGTGCCGTGTTCCGGAATAAAAAAGTTTGGAATCAATCCATTTAAATCGGTTACGTCCTCAATCTTTTGTACTTCAATTTCTTTGGCGCTTACAGCCGTAACAGAAAGGGGTATTTGTTGAATTTTTTGATTTTGTTTGCTTACATCGATACGCACTTCATTAATCCTGATGGTATCTTGGTCTTTTTGTTGGGCAAATACTCCAATAGTTACCAAAAATAATGTCAATAATAAAATTTGCTTCATCATTATGAATTTTTTCAAGCAAAAGTATCTAATCGGCTTTGAAAAAAATAACGATGATAAATAACTTATATCGAATAGCTGATGTAAAAACATCGAATACTTTAACTAAAATATCGCTTTGGTTTAACAAAGAAACTTTTATAACGTATATAGTACAAAAAAAAAGCTTAACAATTATAACACATTGAGTTATAAAATCTTATTTTAATTTAGAAAAACAAAAAAATTAAACTTTAATTTACTTAAACAAAAAAGTTTTTTTGTAAATTTGAAAACGAATTTTAAAAAAAAAACAAATTATGAAACAGATTTACTTATTTTTAACCTTATTGGTTGCTTTGACCGGCTTTGGACAAGGCACGCCGATTATTACAATGATTGCCGATGGTGATGAATCCGGCGGAACTCCGGAAGTTTTAGAAATTTACGCCAATGGGACAGTTGACTTTAGTCAATATTCTTTACAAAATCAAACCAATAGCGGATCCACTTGGGGTAATGATTTTGATTTGAGTTCACTTGGAACCGTTACAGACGGTTTTGTTTATGTTTATTCTAACAAACAAAACTCTACAGATGTATTTGCCTTAAATTACCCAAGTGTTACAACAAATAAACTGGATGCAACAGCTTCGTCAATTTTGAATATTAATGGTGATGACCGCATCAGAATTATTGAAACAAGTAGTGGAGCTGTTATTGATACTTACGGCGTAGATAGTCAAGATGGTACGGGAACAGCTTGGGAATACAAAGACGGTTATGCCAAACGTTTAAACGGTACCGGTCCCGATCCTGTTTTTGTAGAAGCTAACTGGGATTTTCATAATGGCGGATTAGATGGACATGGTGCAGTTCAAGATGGCACAACTTATGAAAGTATTATAGGTCTTGGAACTTATACCCCACCAACAAGTGTAAGTCCGGTATTAGCTATCACTGCACCTACTGCCGGTCAAGTTTTCTCTCCGGTTACAACTAGTGTTGATGTTGTTTTTACCGTTCAAAACTTTACAGTTGGTACTGACGGAAGTGTTAATTGGCGTTTAGATGGTGGTAGCTGGAATACCCAATCTAACTCAAACCCCATTGCACTAACCGGTTTGGCTGCAGGTAGTCACACAGTTGATGTGAAATTAGTTGACAATGGCGGTAATGATTTAAATCCTCCTGTTGAAGCCAGTGTTACTTTTGAAATAGCCACTTATACAGTGGTTCATACTATTGCTGACTTAAGAGCCGGTACGATAGGCAATTATTATCACTTTGACGGAGAAGCTTTCACAATTGGTGGACAATCTTTCCAAAGTGGTGCTGCAAAAGGTTATGCACAAGATGCAACCGGAGGTATTTTAGCATTTGTTCCGGCGGGTATAACAATCAATACTCCTAATTTATATGACGGTATTACCAATGTCAAAGGAAAATTGAAAGATTATCACGGTGTATTGGAAATAGAATTAACTGAAGATTTCACAATGACCGGTAACAATCAACCTCAAACACCTCAGGTTGTTACACTTGCCGATTATATTGCTAACCATGACGATTATGAATCAGAATTGATAGAATTTGATAATGTTACCATTGACGCTAACGGTGATACGGATTTTCAAGCAAGTACCAACTATGATGTAACCGATGGTACTGATACAGTTGTATTAAGAACTGCCTTTAGTGCGTTGGTTGGCGAAACTATTCCTACCGGTGCCGTTAATATTACCGGAATTGGTTCTGAATACAATGGGACACCTCAAATATTTCCGAGAGATATTAATGATATTGTCGATGCTAATGCCATCGAAGAAAACAATATAGACGGGCTGGAAGTTTATCCTAATCCTGTTATCAACAAACAAGTTTTTGTAACTACAAATTCTTCTGATATTAAACAAATTATCATCTATAATGTTTTAGGTAAAGCTGTTTATCAAACCGAAATCAATAATGGTCAAGCTATTAATGTCGGTCAATTACAAGCCGGTATTTATATGATGAAAATTATTGAAAACGGAAAAGTAGGCTTACAAAAACTCATTATCAAGTAAAAATAATATTTTTTATATACAAAAAAAGACTGTCAATATATTGGCAGTCTTTTTTGTATATTCACGAAATTATATACTTTTGTTTTAATAATGAAAATACCAGTTAACCTAATCATAATATGGAAAGAAACCAAAGTTTTAAGAATTTGACTAAAGCACAAAAGATTATTTTGTTGCAACAGTTAGTAAAAATGGCAAAAGCTGATAAAATATTTAAGTTTGTTGAACTAAAATATCTTACTGAAATAGCAGAATTAATGGAAATATCTGCTACCCAATTGGATGATATTATTGAGACTGATAAATTCGGTCCTTTACCCAAAACCATGCTGGAGAGAGCCAGACAACTTTACAGATTAACAGTTATGATGATGATTGATCAAATTATTACAGTTGAAGAATTAAATCTTCTTAAAACTTTTGCCGTTGAACTGGGTTTACAAGCAAGTGGTGTGGAAACCATGATAGAGGCGATGAACCAAAATAAAGGAGGAATGTTACTTAATAAACAATTAATTGAAATTTTTTCAATTGAATTAAATTAAATGAAATTAGAAGAAAAGATAACGCTCATCAAACAACTGTTTGATATGATTAAAGCCGACAACTATATTGATAAAAGTGAGGTAAATTTTATATACGAACTTGCTGTTTCTCTCGAACTTCCTTTGGAAATTTTAGAAGATATTTTTGATGAAAAACCTATCTATTTAAAAAAACAAATCCCTACTAGTTCATTGGAACGAATTATTCAAATTTATCGGTTGGCTTTAATTCTTAATGCTGACAAACAAGTAACATTTGATGAAGTTAGCCTATTAAAAAATTTAGCTCTTGAATTAAAACTACCAACAGATCCTGTTAAAGTCATGTTATCGGAAATACTGAAAAGTCAAACAGGCACGTTAAATCCTGAGAAACTATTTCAAATATTTAATATTACCGAAAACTGATATAATTCATCAGAGCAAACGCACCATAATTTAAGAAAAAACAAAGAAAGTAGTAAGATATCATAGTGGGTAATATATGATATCTCAAATAATAATGTCCCCTGACATTTGTTGGGGACAAAGACTTTGTTTAACTGTTTTATTATGATAATGTCATCCCGACAGTCGTCGGGATTATTTAATAAACATGGAGAGTTAAAAGAAGTCTATAAAAATAAATAAGGCGTTCAAAATGAACGCCTTATGAAATGTTTATGTGTGATTAGATTATTTTGCCAATAGCGGAGCCAAAATAAGCGCCACTACGGACATCAATTTAATCAAGATGTTTAAGGAAGGTCCGGAAGTGTCTTTAAAGGGATCACCAACGGTGTCGCCGGTAACGGCGGCGGCGTGTACTTCACTACCTTTACCGTATTTTTTGCCTTTGATTTCAACACCTTCTTCCACCATTTTTTTAGCGTTATCCCATGCACCACCGGCATTAGATTGGAAGATAGCCATCATCACACCGGTTACAGTCACACCGGCAAGCAATCCCCCGAGCATTTCAGCACCACCTAAGAAACCTACAATGGCAGGCGTTAAGACGGCAATCAAACCGGGCATTAACATCTCACGAATAGAGGCTTTGGTCGAAATAGCTACACATTTTTCATATTCGGCTTTACCATCTGCTTTGTCAAATACAGCTTTATCTTCGGCAGACCATTGGTCTTCATCTTTACCTTCGTTTTTACGCATCACTTGAAGGGCATTTTTCAATTCGGGAATGTTATGGAATTGTCGTCTAACTTCGTCAATCATATCTTCTGCTGCACGTCCAACAGCGTCCATAGCCATTGATGAGAATAAGAATGGTAACATACCACCGAGTAATAAACCGCCCATTACTTTAGGGTTGGAAATATCAATCACATCAATACCGGCTGTGTGCATAAAAGCAGAGAATAATGCCAAGGCGGTCAAAGCGGCTGAACCGATAGCAAAACCTTTACCGATAGCGGCTGTTGTGTTACCAACAGCATCTAATTTATCAGTTCTTTCACGAACTTCTTTGGGTAAGTTTGCCATTTCGGCAATACCACCGGCGTTGTCAGCGATAGGTCCGTAAGCATCAACAGCCAATTGGATACCCAAGTTGGATAACATACCGATAGCGGCAATAGCAATACCGTATAAGCCGGCATAATGATAGGCACCTATAATGGCAATCACGATAAAAATAATCGGCCATAAAGTAGATTGCATACCGACTGCCAAACCTGAAATAATATTAGTAGCCGGTCCGGTAGTGGATTGTTTCACGATTTTCAATACCGGTTTTTTGCCGGTTCCCGTATAGTATTCGGTAATCATACCGATGGCAACCCCTGATAGTAAACCTAATACAATAGCAATAAACACACCCATTGCGGTATAAGTCTTATCACCTACTTGCCATGATTCAGGTAAAAAATTGGTTACTATGAAGTAAGTTGCAATAATCATCAAAATAGCTGCAATGATTTCACCGGTATTTAAAGCTTTATGCGGACTACCACCGTCTTTAACTTTAACAAAGAAACTTCCTACAATGGAAGTGATAATTCCGGTAGCCGCTAAAATCAATGGTAATAAGACGGCATTGAGACTACTATCTCCCGTAAAACCGTCTGTTCCTATAAATACAGCACCTAAAACCATAGCCGAGATGATAGAACCGACATAAGATTCGAACAAGTCGGCACCCATACCGGCAACATCACCAACGTTATCACCGACGTTATCGGCAATCGTAGCAGGGTTTAGAGGGTGGTCTTCAGGAATACCGGCTTCTACCTTACCTACCAAGTCGGCACCTACGTCAGCGGCTTTAGTATAAATACCACCACCGACACGGGCAAACAACGCAATAGAAGATGCCCCGAAAGAAAATCCGGTAATAACGGTAATCACTTTATGAATATCCCAATCCATATTTGAATAGATTAAGAATAAAAGCGTCAATCCGGTCACACCTAGTCCGACAACAGCCATTCCCATAACACTACCACCGGTAAAAGCTACTTCAAGGGCTTTACCTAAGCTGGTTCGAGCAGCATTAGTCGTTCTGACATTGGCATTGGTAGCCACACGCATGCCTATAAAACCTGCCAAGGCGGAACTCAAAGCTCCCATAATAAAAGAAATACCGACTAACCAAGACGATTCTTTAGAGTCGGCAGAAAAAGCCAAAAGTCCGAAGACAACGGCTACGAATATCCATAAAACTTTGTATTCAGCCATCAAAAAAGCCATGGCTCCTTTACGGATGTGTTGGGCAATACTAGCCATACGATCTGTCCCAACTTCTTGTTTGGCTACCCATACTGAGCGCCAATACGTAAATAATAAAGCGATAATTCCAATCGCTAAGACTACATAAATAATGTTTTGAGTCATTTTTAGTTCGTTTTTTTAATTATTTTGCAAAAATAGATAAATTAATGTATTATTAGGAGATTTTACAATTTTTGTTGTTATTGACTTTAAAAAATTGGCTGATTTATATTAATAAAGCCTTGTTTTTTTAATTTTACCAAAATTATAACACAATATATGTTACTTGTCAAACCTATATATTATATATATTATTCCAATTTGAGTATTGAAGAGTTGAAAAAAGCACTTTCAGACGAGCTTACCCCTACCAATATGATTCCGCAAAAGTATTATTACGGTATTCAGTTTGATGGCGAATACAACTCTGACGGAAGTTTTGTGATCAAAAAAACCGATTGGAATTATTATGGCAGACACTGCAAGCCACATATCTATGGCAAAGTTATGAATGAAAATAACGAAACCAGAATTGATATCGAGATAAAACAGAAACCCTGGTGTCTTTTGCCAGGCTATCTTTTGATTTTTGTTTCTCTTGTAGTATCACTTGTAGAATATATTTTGTATAACAGAGCATCTTATCAAGCATATTTTTTTATGGCTATTGTGTTATTTTTATTTATTCTTTATCAGAAACGTAGATTTAAAAGAAAGGCGTATGAATTAATTATACCCTTAGTCGCCCTATTAAATGCCAAGGCTTATTATCGCCAAGATTAATCAAAACAAAACTTTCGTCCTAAAAATTTTACCCGAAACGCTTTGCACATGACAAATCAAAACATGTTTTTGCCAAGCCGGTAAACGGACTTTCCATGTTTTTTGGTGTAAATTTTTTGAGGCATAAATGACTTTGCCATCCACATCAAAAATTTCTATATATTGGATAGTTTCAGGGGAAATAATCAGCAATTTATCATCTTGTTTATAAACTTTGGCTTCTAATGTATTTTCATGATTTATTCCAAGTGTTTGGTCGGTAATGACCAATTCAAACCGGTCGTTTACTTCACCTTGGACAGTATTAATATTAACATTATTGGTTTTTAAATCGTAATAAATACCGGTTAATCTATCGTGTAAATAAATCTGTTTTTGTGATAAAACGCCTTCAAAACGATTCAAATGAATATTTAAACTTTGCGCTTGACTCGTTTGAAAGTTATATCCCAAGGGAATTACACGTGTATCATCTTGCAACAAAGGTAAATACTGAATAGCCAATTTGGTGCCGGATTGTAACGAATAGAAATTTAAACCGTTACCGTCATCCATAGCTTTGGCGTCATACAAACGGTCTAGTTGCTCGGTAGCATCCGGCGCAAAACCGATAAGTATTTGTTGATACAAGCCGTTATCGGTAGTCATATCCAACCAAAGGCGGTCAAATGTTTGCGGTCGTGAGGCAAAATTGTCATTGTGTCCGGCAACACGTTGTCCATTATTGAAATTGATTGTTCCACCGGTATTGGCTTCTACAAAAAATCCTTGTGCCGAGGCGATATAGCGGCTTGCTGTATAAACATTTTGACAAGCAGATACACCACCACCCAAAGAGTACACCGAATATCCGGCAGCTTGATTACTGTTGCCGTTGAGTCCGGCACAATTGGTCCACGCATAATAACTGCCTTGAATATTGGGATTATCTGCAACAAATTGGTTAAAATCAATAGCCGACGGATAAGGATTGCCGAGCAGATTCCAATCGTCATCACCGGATGCCCCTTGTCCGTTGACTGTTACCGGAATATCTATTGGTCCGTTGTTAAACGGATGTCCGGTTTTTTCAAATAAAACATTGAACGTTCCACCATTGAAACCGCTAGGTGCTGAAACCGCGTAACCTACACCGGCTTGTATGGCATTGGATGCTTGTTGAAAAATCCAATTTTGTCCCGAAGCATCAAAGCTGTAATACCGCCAAGCATTGGGGATAATATCAGCATAAGTCATACCGGCTTCGGCAAGCGGACTCGTCCAATAAATTATTTGATAATATTCGGATAAATTATCGATGTCTTTTGCCATTTTAAAAACACCGTTACCGGAAATTTGAGCCTTGTCGGAAACTTGAACTAAAGACGCTTTATTGGTTACCAAAATTTCGCCGTCATTTACGATATTTCTATCAACTACTACCGGATTGTTTTCAGTTACGGTTAAATGACTACCTTGTGCCACTTCCAAGCTACAAGCATTGATAGCTCCTGTTTGTGTGTTGTAATCGGCATTTATAACAATATATTGCGAACTTGAAGGCATACCGTTACTCCACGAATTGCCATTCCAGATATTTTGCGGGGCATGACTACATTTCGGAAAAACTTCGATATTAAAAGTCTGCAAACTTTCATCCAAACCGTCATCAACTTTAACGGTAACGCTATAAGTCCCGATATCATTATAATCCGGTGTGCCGGTAAGTGTATGTGTTAGGGCGTCATACGATAACCACGACGGCATATTGACGACCGAATAATTTAAAACATTCCATTCATTGACATCAGAAGCCGTCAAAGTATAGGAATAAGGACTTTCTTCATCAATTTCGGTTACAGGCGTTGAAGTAAATTGCGGGGCATAGTTGATAATCTCATGCTTAAACCACTGCACCGATTCCGTTGTTATGGTAACATGACTCTGATTGGTATTGGGGTAATATAATTTATCAAAAGGCGTTTGTAAATTGTTGCTGTTGGTATCGATGTTATAATATGGATTAGTAGTGTTTTGAAGCGCAAAGGCACTAATGGTCGGGATAAAAGAATGTGCCGGATAATAAGCAATAATATCGCCATAGCCACCGGTGTCGGTATCTGCCAGTTCTTGAAAGGTATCGCGGGTGCCGCCGGGCGATGAGTCAAGTGGATCGGTGTTGTTGACATAAACATTTTCTTCTTCGTAACTCCACCAACCCAGCTCATCGTAAACCCCAAAAAATATTTTTTTGTCGGTATGATTGGGCAAAGCCCAAACGTCACCGTCTAAATCAACCAATATACTACGATGTTCATATTCAATGATTTGCGTGCCGGGGGCATAAGCTTGCCCGTTACCGTAACCACTTCCGTTAGATACCGCTACTTTACGGGTTTGTTGCGGAAAACCCATATTATCGATTTCGTTATAAAAACTATTAAAAAGGGCATTGGGATAAGCCAAATGTGCCGATTTGTTGGTTGCCGAATAATGGTATCGCAACATCTGTTTGGCAGCCGGACCTTGCAAAGTTTGAAGTGCTTCCGTAGCACCGGACACATCGGCTTCAACGCTGTAAAAACGTAACCAATGTTGTAAACCGAGTGGCACATTGGCACCTTTCATCGGTGAGTCAAAAGCTATCCAATTTCTTACGTTGTGCGGGATATTATTTTGTTCCATATAGTCCAAAGCGTAACGGCTGACCAATCCACTCATACTCGGACCGACTACGACGATTTGATTGGCTGGTTTCATGGTACCGGCAGTTTGCATCCGGCTGTTGATATCTTGAATAACTTTGATAAGAAGCATGGCGTTGCGTTGGATATAATCATCACCACTGTTGAAATTGACCAAAACCAAATCATAACCTTGACTGCGCAAGTCGTTAATCATATTTTGTTGATTAACAATATCATATATTTCCGGCAAACCACGCGTGTCGCCCGGGTCAAAACCGTCGGAAACAATAACCGGACGCGTAAAATCAGTATTGCCTGCCCCGAAAAACACCCCGACTTCACCTTGTGCAGCCGAACCATTGTAAGGAATATTAGCTTGATAATTAGACCAAGTTTCATCCGGTGTGGGCATGGCAATGGCTTTTACGGTAAAATCAAATCCGCCATGATAAACCTTTCCGGATTGCATAACGGCGGTAACTTTAATATGTTTTAAGCCTTCAGATTGATAATTTACCAAAACTTGTTGCCCCGGATAAACCAAACGGACGGCATTACGGCTGTCATCAAAATCAATCCGGTAATATTTGACAGGGTCTTGTAAATTGGAAAAATAATATTGCTTTGAAAAATCAAATTTGATATTTAATCCCGTAAGTTTTCTGGTATCGACCGGTCCAAGGGCAAACAAATGCGCAGTTTCAATATCATCAGGACCGGAAACTACCAAAGCATTTTGTGTAGTACTAACGCGTCGATTTTGCCAAGCGTCTTGTTTGATGCGGTTGTAATCAAAGTTAACAACACCAATTGGAAATGTAAAAGCTTTTATTGCGGGCTTTACTTGTTTTTTTAAATCGAGAAAATAAGGCATATGTTGTTCAAAATCAGCTTGATAAATCGCATGATACAAGGACCGCCATTGCGCCGGCGATTTAACCGGCTGAAAACTTTGTCCGGTATATTTATCAAAATATTTCGGAGGCAATTTGATGCGTTCGTATAAAACACCTGTTTTAACCAGCCGTTTGTCAGGCTGATTAATGTCAATTTTTATTTGAGAAAAAGCATGGCTAAATCCAACAAAAAATATTACTAAGAAAACGTATTTTTTTATCATGTTTTAAAGTGTTGCTAAAACAAAGATAGTATTTTTTTGAAACTTGTAAATTTTCAGGTAATCTTTGATGAAAATCATATTTTTACAATGCTGTTTTTTTTATGAATTACGAGATTTATCAAACTGATATGCATTAAGCATTTTATTATACCTTTGCAATATGAAAGACAAACCGAACATTAGGGGATTTTCATTAGAAGAATTGACGGAATTTTTTACAAAAAACGGCGAAAAAGCTTTTCGTGCCAAGCAGGTTTACCAATGGCTTTGGCAAAAAAATGCCCGCAATTTTGATGAAATGACCAATTTGTCCAAAGATTTGCGACAATTTTTAGATGCGCATTTTAGCATTCCGCATATTAAAATCCGGAAATTTCAACGCAGTACGGACGGCACCCTCAAAAATGCTGTCGGATTAAAAGACAATTTGGTTGTAGAATCGGTGCTTATTCCGGCAAACAAGCGCACAACAGCTTGTGTATCGTCGCAGGTGGGCTGTTCGTTGGATTGTAAATTTTGTGCCACGGCACAACTCAAACGCATGCGTAATTTGACCCCTGATGAAATAGTTGACCAAGTTGTAGAAGCCGACCAACAAAGTCGTGAATATTACGGGCATCCGTTGACCAACATTGTCTTTATGGGCATGGGTGAACCCTTGCTCAATTATGACAACGTGATGAGTGCCGTAGAAAAAATCACTTCTGACAAAGGTTTAGGCATGGCAGCCCGCAGGATCACGATTTCCACTTCGGGTATCCCCAAAAATATCCGGCGTATGGCTGATGACAATCCGAAAACCGGTTTGGCAGTATCTTTGCATTCGGCTATTGACGCTATTCGGTCTGAAATTATGCCGGTGAACAAACGACAAGGCGGTTTAAAGGAATTGTTGAGCAGTTTGCAATATTGGTATCAAAAAACCAAGCAGAAAATTACTTTTGAATATTTGGTGTTTAAAGGTATCAATGACGATGAAAAATCTATCAAAGCATTGGTGAATTTTGCCAAAAAAGTACCTTCCAAAGTCAATTTGATAGAATACAACCAGATAGATGAAACCGACCGTTTTCAACAAGCCGATGATCATGTTTTAGAAGCTTATAAAAAAGCCTTGTCAGATGCCGGTATTACGGTAACTTTGCGCCGTAGTAAAGGGCAGGATATCGATGCGGCTTGCGGGCAACTGGCGAATAAGTTTGAGTAATGAACAAACTAACAGAAGGCTCTATATTACAGGCACTGGTCAAATTATCCATTCCGTTGATTTTGACTAATGTTTTACAGACGGCTTATAACTTGACTGACACTTTTTGGGTTGGGCGTTTGGGGAGTAGGGAAGTAGCAGCTGTTTCATTGGCTTTTCCTATTGTTTTTATGATAATTTCGCTAGGTTCCGGTATGGCAATAGCCGGTTCTATATTGGTAGCCAAGCGTTATGGTGCTAAAGATGCTGATGCGGTAGCGCATATTTCGACACAAACTTTTTTTTCGGTTTTAAGTCTTTCGTTGTTATTGGCTTTTTTAGGCTATTGGATAGCGCCTGTTTTGGTTGGTATGATGAAGGTAGAGCCGATGGTTTATAATGAAGCTGTTGCCTATTTGAAAATCACATTTTTGGGTTTACCGCCCTTGTTTACGTATTTGACATTTCAATCTTTGATGCGCAGCATCGGTAATGTCAAATTACCTTTTTACATTGTATTATCTACGGTTTTATTGAACTTGGCATTAGACCCCTTGTTTATTTTCGGTTGGGGTAAGATTGTTCCGGCTTCCGGTGTAAAAGGGGCTGCTATCGCTACGGTAGGCACGCAAATTTTATCGGCTTTGATTGGGTTATATATTTTATTTAGAGGTAAGCAAGGTATCAAAATCCGCTTAAGTGATTATCGTCCGGATTTTTCGGTAGTAAAAGAATTGTTTAAACTGGGTTTTCCGGTATCTATAGAGCAAGTGAGTCGTGCCTTGGGTATTTTTATGATGGTTTTGTTGGTAACGCATTTCGGCACCATGGTTTTGGCAAGTTACGGTATCGGTAGCCGGATTTTGAGTTTTATTATTATTCCGGCGTTCGGTTTAGGTATGGCAACTTCTACTTTAGTCGGACAAAATATCGGTGCCAAACAATATGACCGCGTTAAAAAAACCTTACAATTAAGTTTAAAAATTGCTTTTGGTACATTGACAATTATTGGACTTTTATTGTTTGTATTAGCCGAAGAAGTGGCGGTATTATTTATTCCGGGTGATACGGTAACCTTTAAAGAAAGTGCCGTATTTATCAAATCTTTATCGGTTTCTTTCGGATTTCTGGGAATTCTTATTGTTTTAATGGGTGCCTTTCGCGGTGCAGGCAAAACCAAAATTTCGATGTTGCTGGCATTGTTTTCGGTTTGGCTCTTGCGCTTTCCTTTGGCATATTATCTGGGCTATCAAACCGATATAAAACAGTTTGGCATCTGGATTAGTTATCCTATCACCAATGTTTTGACCGCTGTAGCCGGTTTGATTTTATTGATAAAATATCATTGGTTTGAAGGGGAGGAATAGTAACTGTTTTTCACTATTTTTCTTATCTTTACCACAAAAAAATATGCACGACTACGGATTTTGGTCGATTATTCCACCGCTTTTAGCCATTGTTTTAGCTATTCGCACTAAACAAGTTTATATTTCATTGTTGTTGGGTATTTGGCTGAGTTGGTTGATTATTCAACACGGGAATATATTTACAGGTACTTATCAAACGGTTATGGCATTGGTCGATGTGTTTAAAGATGCCGGCAATACCAAAACTATTATGTTTAGTGCTTTGGTAGGCGCTCTGATCATCTTGATACAAAAATCCGGTGGTGTGAGTGGTTTTGTTGCTTGGATAGACCGGAAGTTAGGGGGATTACAGACAGGACATTTAGAGACGAATCGTAAGAAAATTCAGTTTTTGGCTTGGCTAACCGGAGTTTTTATTTTTGTTGAAACAAGTATTTCTTCTTTAACTGTCGGAACGGTTTTCAGACCTTTATTTGATAAGCTTAAAATTTCAAGAGAAAAACTGGCTTATATTGCCGATAGTAGTTCGGCACCTACCTCCATTTTAATTCCCTTTAACGCTTGGGGCGCTTTTATTATGGGATTATTATTGGCACAAGGATTTGACAATGGTTTCGGGGTTTTGTTTAAAGCCATGATTTATAATTTTTATCCGGTTTTAGCTTTGCTATTAGTCTTGATTGTTATTTTTTTTAATTTCAACATCGGTCCGATGAAACAAGCCGAATACCGTGCACAAGTTGAAGGAAAATTGTTGTCTGAGCATGCCAAGCCGATGATTTCCGAAGAATTAACCGGTGTAAAACCGGTTGTAAGTTTGCAAAAAAGCAAAGCATACAACATGGTGCTACCTTTAACGGTCATGGTGTTGATGATGCCGGTTACTTTGATTTTAGACGGTTGGCAACAAGCCACGCAAACATTGGGAAATGACTTTTCTTTTAACAAAATATTTTATGCCATCAGTAAAGGTTCGGGTTCTACGGCAGTATTGATGGCAGTTTTGTCAGCTTTGGTGTTTGCTTTGATATTATATCGTGTACAAGGCATTGCCAAAATCACCGACATGTTTGATTGGATACTCAAGGGTGTTTCAGAGATGATGCCCTTGGCGTTGTTGATGTTGCTGGCATTTGCTATTAGTCATGTAACCAAAGAATTAGGAACAGGGCAATATGTTGCCCGATTGACCAAAGATTTTTTATCGCCCGGCTTGGTTCCTTTTATTATTTTTATCATAGCGGCATTTGTAGCTTTCGCTACGGGTACTTCTTGGGGCACTTTTGCCATCATGATTCCTATTGCCGTGCAAATGGCTCAAAGTCTAGAAGTTAATCCGTATTTAACAATTGCTGCAGTATTAAGTGGCGGGGTTTTTGGTGACCATAGTTCCCCTATATCCGATACGACTATTATTTCATCCATGGCATCAGCTTCCGACCATATCGATCATGTCAAGACACAACTGCCTTATGCCTTGCTTGCCGGTGGCGTAGCTGCTTTGTTGTTTCTAATAGTTGGCTTAATTCAATGATTTGCAAGTGATTATCATAATTAGACATCACTTCTTCAAAATTAATTACAAATCGTCATCCGGAAGCTTGTCTCCCCGTAATTTCCTATAATGTTTACGAGCATCGACAAACCAAAAGCTGGCAGGATAGTCTAAAATGATTTTTTTAAACAAAGCTTTGGCTTTGTCAATATTACCGAGTTGTTCATAAATCATAGCCATTCGATACAAAGCATCGTCTTTGAGTAAATCTTCGGTTTGGTTATCCAATATGGCTTGATATTTTTGTAAGGCTTCATCATTTTTTCCGGATTGTTCCAAAAGTTTGCCGGTGAGCATTAAGGCATCGTCGTAGATGAGTTGTCCTTTAAAGTTACGGGTTAAAGTATCGAGTAGTTTAAGGGCGGCTTGCGGTTGTTTTCTGTAAATTTCAAATTTGGCACGAGCTAATTTTTTTAGTCCGGAATAAATAGTGTCACCTTCTTCTTTGTTGTTGATAATCAATAAATCTAAATCAATGGCATCATTGGCAATTAAATCGCTAGCCACCGATTTGATAACTTTGAGTTGTGCATGTGCCCAATCGATATCGCCTTGGTAAAAGGAGGCTCGTGCAATATTGTAGGTAGCTTTATGACTGATCGGGTCATTGGGAAAATCCAACTGTACTTGGGTATAAAGCACCAGAGCTTGGTTAAAATCTTTTTGATACAACAAAATGTCGGCTTGTTTCAGCTTGATAGCCGCTTGTTGTTTGCTGCTAAATGTTTTAGGTACCAATCCGTCTAAAATATCTAAGGCTTTTTCGGCTTGATTTAAGTGAAAAGCTAAAAAATCGGCATAAGCGATTTTTAAATCCGTTTGATTTTTAGACGACCAATGTTCTTGCAGATAGGTTTCAAATTGCTGTGCAATAGCTTGTTTTTGCTCGTTGTTTAAGAGTTTTTTTAAGTCGAGTTTTAACAGTTCCAGTTTAGCCAATTCGGCATAATACGAATCCTTATTTTGTGTGGTCAAAAAGTGTAAAATGCTTTTGGCATCACCGGTTTTTTTGTTAAAAACAGCGGTTTGTGCCAAATGGTAAATCTCGCTGAGTTCGGCATCGCCTTTACGATACAAACTTTTGAGTTGTAAAAATGCTTTTTTATATTCTTTTTGTTGGGTATAGAGCCATTGTAACAAGCGATACCAAGTGGTGTTATGAGTATCTTTAATGCGTTGTATCAATTGATTTTTTAAGAGTAGATTAGTTTCGTTTTCCGGATCTTGCGAGATACTTTTGGTTAAATAATATTTGACTTGCGACGCATATTTGGGTTCTTTTTCAATTAAATCCAAAAAGCTTTTAATCATGTTAGACAAATCGTTTTTCTCGGCGTAAATTTGAGCAATTTGCATCAAATAGTTGGCATTATGCCCCTGTTTTAAAGCTATTTGATAAGTTTGTAAGGCTTCATCTAACAGATATAATTGCTTAAAAGCTTGCCCGACAGCATAAGCGCGGTAAGGTGTTTTTTTGACAGTTTTTATGGCTTTATCATAGTATTTTTGAGCTTTGATGCTGTCCTTTTGCATTTGATAATTATATCCCAAATAGACTAAATATTGCGGTTTTTGTTTGGTATTATGTTGTTTGATGAGCTTGTTAACGGCATCAAATTTTGATTGAGATTGGTAAATTTTTATCAGGTTAAAAATATAATTGTCATTGTAAGGAAATTTATCGACCAATAGTTTGTATTCGTAAGCCGCTTT
>JALWLE010000010.1 GCA_026996605.1 Flavobacteriales bacterium | reverse complement strand
TTTATTGCCTTTTTGACAGTAGTTTGTCCTTTTTCATCCAGTACTTTAAATATCAATAAGTTTCCTTTAGCAATTTGCTGTAGGTTTATACTGATTTCCGGACTATCGATACGAGTTTTTTCAAAGAGCAACTGACCGGTTGTATTATAAACATTTACCTGTTTTATGGATAAGTCATTCGGATACCATAATTTGAAACTCCCATTTTGTTGACTTAGCAATAGTGTTGATATATTTGATTGTTCATTAACATCAAGTGTCCGGTTAAATACCAATTCAAAACGATTTTCATAAATGCCTGAATCAAGATGTGTGGTATAAGAACCGGTTTTGAGATTGTGAATAGTTCCTAATAGATTATCTTTCAAATAAATATCAAAGTCATCAAAACCTTCCAAATGATTTAATTGTAAATTGACATCTGCAGGATTACTTATTTCTATTCCCAATGGTACTGTTGTGTTTTCTATATTTTGATGCGGCAATGCTTGAATTACTAATTTATCATTTCCATTAATTGCGTATATGGCATAACCGTTGCCGGCATTCATGCTTTTGGCATCAAACAATCGGTCAAATCCGGTAGTTGCACCGTCATAAAATCCTACGGCTGCTTGTGTAAAATGTCCAGCGTCATCTATCATGTCTAACCAAAGAATATCTCTATCTTGTGTGGGTCTGTTGAGGAAACCGTCATTATTTCCTAATACCCGATGCGTATTATGGAATGTTAAACTGGCATTATCCGTGTTAGCTTCTACCATAAAACCTTGTGCCGTGGCAATATAGCGTCCGGCTTGCGCTCCGGTACTACAAGCTTGCACGCTGGTGCCGGAAACAGAATATGTTGTATAGCCGCTATCTTGATGATGATTGCCCGATAAGCCGGCACAATTAGTCCATAAATAGTAGGCACCGTTAATAGCAGCATTGTCATTTGCCAAAGCGTTAAAATCTATAGCAGATGGATATGGATTTCCAAGTAAATTGTAGTCGCCTATAAGTCCTGGACCGCCTTTTTTAAAGATGGGTACTGTAATGGCACCGTTATTAAATGGAGCATTATTTATAACAAATGACGTTGATAATATCGTATTGGCACTTGTTCCGTTAGGAGCAGATATAGCATATCCGGTTCCTTGTTGAGGTATATCAGTAGCGGATAACATCACCCAACCCGGATAGGTATGACCATTGTTAGCTTCGTTGGGGTCAAATCTATAATAGCCCCAAGCATTAGCTACAATATCTCCAAGACTAAATGTTGATGAATTAATGGGCGATGACCAATAAACATAATCGTAAAAATGATTGAGCGGCAAACTGGTCTTATTTAATTTAAAAGTGCCTGTGCCGGAAATAGTTCCGGTATCATCGGTTTGCACCAGACTGCCTTCATTTTGAATGGTAATATCCACATTATTAACTAAATTATGTCCGGCAAGTAAATAATGTCCGTCAGCTATATCAATAGGAGTATTTTGCAAAATGTTAAGGTCATGTCCGACATGAATATTACCGCTATTAAAAGTTACACCGGACGGATTGTCAATATCTAAATTGTAAAATTCTTCGGTATCATTTCCGTTATTACATGAAACTGTTTGAGCAATGGTTCCTATGAATCGAACCGTACTATTACCTTCTAAAAAGCTATTGGGATTAGCTGTTGTCATATTGCCATAAATGCTGATATCGGCGTCGGGTGTCGTGTCATTATTGTCATCGGCATCTAATACACCGGTTCCTGAAATATCCAAATTGCCATTGATAATTAAAGTACCGGTGCCTTCAGCTACTACCGAAAGATTAGAAATAGATAAATTACGACAAACTGCTTGACCATTAAATAATTCGGCATAAGTAGCATTGGCATCAATTACGGCGTTAACGGAACTGTTGGCATCTAAACTTACATCAGTAGTTGCATCGGGGACAGCCAAAGTTTCCCAATTGCTACAATTAAACCAGTTGGTATCGGTTGTAGAAACCCAAGTTCCGGGATTATGTCCGCCGGTAATCGTAAAGGTATGTCCGGCATCAGTATCGTTTGTAGTTGTAGGATCAAGGTTATATCTACCGGTTCCTAAAGTCCAATGTGTTGCATCGCTGATACCCAGAATGATGTCTCTGAATGAACCGGTATGCACTTCATCATTTTGATAAAAACCACTGATAGCACTGGCATCTGAATATTCGACATTGAAACAATTCAATGCAGAAGGTAATCTGGATTCACGAGAATTTCCACCGGAGCTATCGCCATTACAAGCACTTGTAAAAGGTACCCAGGCGGCTCTATTGGTAAAACCATGCAATAAAGTACCATTTAAGGTATA
Source organism: Flavobacteriales bacterium (assembly GCA_026996605.1). Classification (GTDB taxonomy): domain Bacteria; phylum Bacteroidota; class Bacteroidia; order Flavobacteriales; family Flavobacteriaceae; genus WGBX01. The sequence continues at coordinate 25,692 of JALWLE010000010.1, read as the reverse complement.
GTTAGCCTGTTGCGGATCTGCACTACCATCAAAAATAAAGACCCCTTGAACTAAAAACAATTGATCTGAACCACTTGATGAAATATTTGGAATAGAAGTTGTTCCATATACTACCGATGCAGAAAAATCTGCTGTTCTGTCAGTTTCGGTAGTTCCGGTAATGATCCCTACGTAATCTAAAAAGGTGGTATCATATAATGTATGTAATCTTAAAATTGAGCCGGCGGGAATATTACTGGCACCTGTATAGGTTATTTCGGCAACTCCCGGATTATCAGAAGCATCATCACCGGCACCACCCCATTTGTCGGTTCTAACATTGGCGGGCGCACCGGCTTCGTATCTGGAATTGACCAATGAAAAAGTCGTTCCGGGTTCGATATCAATAAGTGTAGCTATTAAATATTCATCATCAGCACCGGTACCGTTATATTGTCCGTCGTAACCGACAAAAACCAATTGACCGGGTTGAAATTCCGTTGCTTCTACAGGTGTTGTTGATACTTCTACACCTGAACTCCATTCGTTACCTTTTCGGACAAAAATTTCAAAATAATAGGTAGTTCCGTTGGTTAAATTATTAACTGTTACATTGTTGCCGTTTCCTTTATAGACAACTTGATTTACTGTGGTGTAATTGGTATCAGCTGTATAAGCACTACCATCTCCGGATGGAGTAAAATCTATACCGGCTGTTTCGTTGGCTACTACTAAAACTTCGTCATAACAAGCAACAGGATTTACCCAATAGACAATAGCCTTGGTATTACCCGGAGAGGCATGTGCATCGGAAACATTTTGTAATACGATTGTTTTTGTAGTTGTTTTTCCGGTAGAATAACGATATAAAGTACCATTAGCCGAATAGGCAAAAATTTCAAAAGTATATTCAGTATTATTGGTCAACCCCGTAATCGTAACAGAAGTGTTTGTTCCTTTATATAAAATATGAGATTCGGGTGATGTACCTCCATATGTTGCTGCTGCTGAATAATCTGTATTATCACCCAAATTGGTATTAGGGTCTAACGAATTAACTGAATGTGGTGTAGCACCATCTCTGGCAACAAGCAAATAACCGTCAAAGTTGCCTGTAGCAGGAGAAGTCCAATTTAGATCAATACTTACGGCACCCACACAATTTGCAGTAAAACTATTCGGTTTTTCGGGTGTGGTATAAAAACTATCGGTTGCGGGTGTTCCGGAAGTAAAATAATCTTCACTTCCGGGGGCACAATTATATTCATATATGACAGCATAATATAAGGTGCCGGGGGTTAAGCCGGTTATATCAACTGTAGAGCCGTTACCGTTATAAACTACTTTTTCGTTACTTCCAACATCTGTACCGGCACTAAAATCAGCATTTGCGGTGTAAGTGGTGTTATCAACCGGCACAAAATTAACCGGATTAGCTTCACGTAATACGACAATTCTATTTTCACCATTTCCATTAGTCCAGTTCAGCGTTAAAGAAGTTATGGAAATACTTTGTGGTGAATTGGCATGAAAAACCGCATCATTATCCGGCTCTATACAGGTACCGCAACTCATAGTGTGAGAACCGAGATGTGCTACATCATCTTGTGTATAACCATCCCATTCTATTGCCGGATCAAATGAATTTGTACCATCAGTATCTCCTGAGGAGATTGTATTTTTTCGTACTAAAGTATGATTTACCGTACTTGTACTACCGCTTCCCCAAGCACTACCGGGATCAGTACCTATTTGTCCGATAATATCTACAGATTGTCCGGATGCAGTATTGTATAATTCTATAGCATCGTCACCATTAAAACCTAAACTTCCGGATACTTGATCGGGTGTTCCATTCCAAGCATTAGCTGATGAATGCGCCAACACAAATACATCACCGTCAGCTAAGTTCGTATTATTTAAACTTATAGTTGATGAAGGTGAAGAATTTCCATTGGCATAAATTCTTACTTCATAATTATTCATATTGACCGTGTTTCCGGTTCCATTATAAAATTCCAAATATTTATTGTTACTACTACCTTCAATATACTCCGAAATGATTAATTCACTAGCACAAGGCGGATTATCATTAACGGTATAACTTTGTTCGGCTGAAGTAGCATCGTCAGTATTGTTATCTAAGGCATAAATTTCGTAATAAACGGTAGTACCATCAGCTTGTGCAGGAATATCCGAATCAGTTGTGTAAGTATCTCCGGATGACAAGCTCATGTTTATTGTGTTAATTAAAGAACCACTTGTTGTTCCCCAGTGTAATTCAACTCCACCTATACCGTCAGGATCAGTTACATCAGCAGACACACTTACGGTATCAGATGATGTGACAGTAGTTGGGTTTTGAGTAATATTAGTTATAGTTGGTCCACTACCGGCAGGAACCCCACATTGTACCACAACATCATCTAAATACCAAGTATTAAAAGTCGAGTTAAACTTAAATGTTACACTTGTTTCTGTTGATAAATCAACTCCTGATAAATTGGTTAAGTCTATACTTTCATCAGCTCCATTCTTGTCAACATTAAATGTATAAAATTGCACCCAAGAGCCATTTCCTATTTTATATTCTAAAGTAACGGCATTTCCATCTCCGCCATTACTTGCATCTTGATGAAATTGTAAGGTGTTTGGATTATCAACTGAAGGTGAAATCAAGTAATTATTTGTACCTATTGCTCTGCAAGGAGAAGCATTTCCATAATGTGAAGAGCTGGTATCTTCTGAAGTACCATTATTAGTCCAATCGGAAAAATCTATAAAATCTTCATCAATACAAGTAGAACCTGTATTATTATTCTGGCTGTTCCAAATTTCATTTACCCATTCCGGATGATCTATATAGGGATTACGGTTGCCTTGGAAATTGTAAACTGCTTCATTACGATCAATCTCACGCTGACTTACCGGATCGTTGGTATTCCACTGCAATAAAATATCAAGAAACCAATCGGAAAAAACTTGATCACTTGTACCATTTAACATCGGGTGAGACCAACTTGCTACTTGATCTTCGTAGCGTGTGGCAAAATAAAATAACATTCGGGCAATATCACCTTTGAACTCATCTATAGGTTCAAAGACGGTACCGGTATATCCGGCTGTAGCATTTGGTCCGACTTTACTACCGTTTGTTGAAGTCCAATCCGGATTATTGATAATTCCAAAAGCATAATTACTACGTCTATTATTTACATAACCGTCGGAGGGAACGACAAAATGTCCGTCACTTTTCATGGGTGCAGCCGAATTAAAAACAGATTGCGGAACTAAATGTTCTCGATTGTAACAGTCACCTTCACCTTGATAATTACCACATGTGTCACCGGTTTGTGTATATTCATAGCTATCGGGTCCTGAGGGTATTTCAGAATACATATCTAACAAAGTCTGATTATTTTCGTAATAGTTATCAACATCCGAACTTTGATATAAAGTGTATAAGGCGGTATAACCTTGGTCATTATGTCCGTTAGTTATGATGTTTTTAAGTGTGGTTTTTAATTCATAACCGGTTTTGCCATTAGCGGCATCATAGTAGCCGGCAGGAATTTGGGCTATCATTAGGTTAATTAGAAAAAAATTAATCCAAGTAAAAAATAAAAGTTTCATTATCTTGTAAATTTGTGTTTGTGGTGCAAAATTATAAAAAAGTTTAAAGTATAAAATTTTATGTTTCAAATATTTATTAAGAATCATTAACTTATGTATGGTTGCATAAAAAAACCCCGAAAAATAGGGGCTAAAATTAATGATATTATTATTTTCCTAAAATCCGTTTTAAAAATCCCTTTTTCTTTTTTTGACTATGTTCTTTTTCAAACTTAGAAATGAATTTATCTTCACATTTTGATAAATCTGCATCTGATATTTCAGATTTTAAATAGCGTTGTATCAATTCTTTGTCTCCTCCAAAGAGGCTCTCAACATAATCACTGTAAGTGGTATGATGTTCTTTGAGCCATTGCATTAAATATTTTTCTGAAGCTTCCATTCCACCTTGTTCTTCTAAAGATTTTAAAGTTTTATATAGCTTGCTAACTTCTTCTTTCACATGTTGCGGTACAGCTTTACGGCGGGCATAATACCCGATGATCTTGTCATTATCATCATATAAAGTATAAAAATTGGTAATTACCCAATAATAACGGCCATCTTTAGCAAGGTTTTTTATAATAGCACGTACATCATTGCCTTGTTTGAGTTCATCCCACAAATGTTTAAATATAACTTTAGGCATATCAGGATGTCGGATGACATTGTGCGGTTGTCCGATTAATTCTTGTTCATTATAACCGGCTATTTCTTTAAAATAGTCATTAACAAATTTAATAATACCTTTGGCATCGGTTCTACTAACAATGGTTTTTTTGGGACTTACCGTTATTTCTATATCTTTCGGACTTGGTTGAATTGGTCTTTTCATAGGAAAAAAATTTATAAAACAAAATTACATAATAAATTATTTAAAATGCAAATATTTATTAGTAAAATAATGATTATTTTTCCGCTTTATATATTTTAACTTACTTAGATTGACATTAGAGTCTTAACCTTGTTAATATTTTTAATTTGAAGAAATGGTTAAATATAATAGACTCCTTCTATAAATCAAAACAAATTTAAAGTATCCAAATTGATGATAAAATCCTGCGGGTATTGTTCTGCTCTAAAAAATAATAAACCAAAGTAAAAAACATCAACCGACTGTTTAACATTAGGATATTGCTTTAGTTGTTGCCATGCGGCTTTCATTTCGTCCGACCAATAAATATCATCAACAATTACGACCGAACTGTTGTGTAAATGCTTTTGCAACTTTTCAAAATATCTTAATGTCGGTTGCAAACGGTGATTCCCGTCCATCAAGACCATATCAAATTTTTGTTCTGTTTGATTGAGTTTATCGAGATAAATGTCAAAATCACTATGTACAACTTCTATATTGTTTATGCCTGACTTTTGAAGTTGATTAGTGGTGAAATTAACCAAATTTTCATCACCTTCTACCGAAATTATGTGCCCTTCAGGATTACCAAGTGCCATGGCATAAGCCGATTTTCCCAATGATGTCCCTAACTCTAAAATATTACTCGGTTTAAAATAGCGTGTTAGCCGGAAAAGTCGTTTCATATCTTTGACGCTGCTTCCTGCGACTTTGGCAATGTCAGATATTGAACGTTTTGACGAGTCCAGCACCTGACTACCTGCACCTAAATCATTCACTTCAACAAACGTTTTTTTATGTAATAATTGTTTATGATAATTCTTTAACAAGCTATATTCCGGATATTTGGTTTTATTATAAAGGCATTGCGTCGCCAACCGGTATATAAATGGTGAATGCAAACCGTGTGCATTGACGGATCGATGCCTGAAAGCAAGATAATCTTTGATATGTTTGGTTAATTGGTTAATTGGTATCTGGTTATTTGGTTAACTGGTTATTTGGTTAACTGGTTATTTGGTTATGTGAGTGGAAAGTGTCAAGTGCGGTTCTGTACTTCACAATTAGTCTTTCTCTTTGATGATAACTTAACACTTCTAATTTTTACTTTCTACTCTGTCTTTTGTTATATGGTTATTTGATTTCGCACTTTACACTTTGTCGCTTTATCGCTTTCTACTGTTTTATCCCTCATCTCTTATCTCTCATCCAACCCGCACTTTACCGTTTCCCACTTCGTACTAGGCACTTACTACTAGGCACTTTCCACTAAATCTTCTTCACATATTTGGTCAAAATCACAATTTGCTGCCCTTCGACGCGTCCTTCTATATGTTCCGGATTGTCGGCTACCAACGAAATACGTCTGACTGCTGTACCGCGTTTGGCAGTAAAACCACCACCGGCTACTTTCAAATCTTTGATTAAAACAACCGAATCGCCATTTTGCAAGACGGCACCGTTACTATCTTTATGCACTATAGCATCCTCTTGATTGCCTTCACCTGTAGCTTCCGCCCATGCTTGCGTTTCTTCGTCCAGATAGAGCATATCCAATAAATCTTGCGCCCAAGCTTCACCTTTGTTGTTTAAGCGATGTAACAGGCGCCACGCCATCACTTGAACTGCCGGTACTTCACTCCACATGCTATCGTTTAAGCATCGCCAATGATTGGCATCCATCATATCGGGATTATCTATTTGTGTCAAACAAGTGTCACAAACCACAATTTCATTATCGGCGTGATTTTCCGGCGCTACCACATGAGCCGAAAGATTGTGATCGCTTCCACACAATTCACATTGTCCATTACTTCGTTGTAATAATTTTTTGTCAATTTTCATAATATTTAGTTGAAAGTTAAATGTTAAAAGTTTTCTATCATAGAATATTTTATTCCTTTATACCCTGAAATGTCATATTTTGTTTTAAATCATTTTTAATCAAGATGTTACAAGCAGCACTACTTGATGCTTGTCACTTGTTACCAGCTACTTGCTACTATTTTTCCATTGTGCAATTTTCCGCAATATTACCTCTGCCAATTTTACTTTACTCTCGTGTGTCCAACCGGCAATATGTGGGGTTAATATCACATTATCCATAGCAATTAATTTTTTAAACGCATCGGGCAATTCATCACGGTCAAACATATTTTCAAAAGATGATTTTTCGTATTCCAAAACATCTAATCCCGCACCGCGTATTTTACCGTTTTCGAGCGCCGAAACCAATGCTGCCGTATCAACCACCGTACCTCGTGCCGTGTTTATCAGCCAAAAATTATTCTTAAAACCGGCAATAAAATCCGCATTGACCATTTTATAAGTCAAAGGTGTATGTGGTACATGCAGCGACAACACATCGACTTTGGCTTGCAATTCCGGCAAATCCACTTGACGCGCATTCTCGTCGCCCACATCCGGCTTAATATCATAAGCCAAAACTTCCACATCAAACCCGCGCAATTTTCTTGCAAACGCCTTTCCCATATTCCCGTAACCAATGATGCCCACAGTTTTTCCGTCCAATTCCTCACCTCTATTTTCTTCCCGTCTCCATAAGCCTTTACGCACTTCACGGTCAGACAAATTTATAAGGTTTAACAAGTTGAGAATCAACGCTAAACTATGTTCGCCCACCGCATTTCTGTTCCCTTCCGGTGCATTAAATAGCGCAATATTTCGTTCGCGAGCAACATCCACATCAATATTTTCCAATCCGGCGCCCACCCGTCCGATAAATTTAAGGTTCTTGGCTTTTTGCAAAAAATCCTTATCTATCGGAAACCGGCTTCTGATAATAATCCCGTCATAATCGGCAATCACTTTTTCAATCGCTTGCTTCGGTGCCGTATAATTTTCGTCCACCTCAAATCCCAACTGCAACAAGCCCTCTTTGAGCAACGGGTGATTTTTATCTAGTAATAAGACTTTCATTTTATTTATTTTCATTTAATATTTTGGGCGTTCGAGCGGGCTATCCGCTTATAGCCGCCTTGTGCCGCACTGTTGTTTTATCGGCGGTGCGGGGGCTTCCTGCGGTCGCCGCCACCCGCCGTAAAACCAACAGGCGCCCCTGCGGCGGGCTAACACTACTATCCCTAACGCGGGGCGAACGACAGTGAATCAAATCAATATTCGGGAATATACCCAAACCTGTAAATTACAAGCTGCACAATTTGCCCTCAAAAATACACAAAAAATCAAGGTGTTTAAAGATTTTTTATTGTTCCAAATAGAAAAGCTTATTGGGTTTGTATTGCTATATCTACAATCATGTCACCCCTTCGGGGTTCAACGGATTTGTTTTATTCTTTATCCACAATCATGTCACCCCTTCGGGGTTGAATGGATTGATTTTATTGTTATATCTTATATGAACTTATGTGCCTTATGTGGTTCAAAAAAATCTGACACCAAAAACCCTCAATTCCTCAACAATAAACCACATAAGACACATAAGAACACAAAAGCAAAAAACTTATATGAACTTATGTGTCTTATGTGGTTCAAAAAATCTGACATCTGAAATTAATAATCATGTGACCCCTACTTCAACTAAATTGCCTAAATTTGTACAACTAAAATCTACAATTATGCCTGTTTTATCACAAAAAGGACAAAATATGCCGGCATCACCTATCAGAAAACTGGTGCCTTATGCCGACCAAGCCAAAAAAAAAGGTGTTAAAGTTTATCACCTCAATATCGGACAACCCGACATTAAAACACCCGAAAATGTTCTGAAAGCCATTAAAAACATCGATTTGGATTTGATTGCTTACAGTCCCTCACAAGGATACGAGTCTTATCGTAAAAAATTAGCCGGTTATTATCAGCAAAACAATATAGATATAACCGCCGATGATATTATCGTGACTACCGGTGGATCCGAAGCTTTGGCTATGGCAATCGGTAGTATTGCCGACCCGGGCGATGAAATCATCATTCCCGAGCCGTTCTATGCCAATTATAACGGTTTTGCCAAGCAGAACGCCGTCAATGTTGTTCCTATTCATTCGTCAATAGATGAGAATTTTGCTTTACCGCCCATTACCGAATTTGAAAAACTCATTACTCCCAAAACCAGAGCTATTCTATATAGCAATCCGGGAAACCCCACCGGCTATGTGTATTCCAAAGACGAGATTGCCCAACTGCGCGATATAGCACTCAAACATGATATTTTTATCATTGCAGACGAAGTTTATCGTGAATTTGTCTACGACGGCGGTCAACACCATTCCATTTTGCACCAAGACGGCATGGATAATCACGCTATTATTATCGATTCGGTTTCAAAACGTTACAGCATGTGTGGCGCGCGCATCGGTACTTTGATTTCTAAAAATAAAGATTTGATGCAAGCAGCTATCAAGTTTGCGCAAGCCCGTTTGAGTCCGCCTACTTTGGGGCAAATTGCTTCGGAAGCCGCTGTCGATACACCGCAATCATATTTCGATGATGTTATTACCGAATACAAAAACCGTCGGGATACTTTGGTTGAAAAACTCAACGAAATAGACGGTATAAAAGTAGCCGAACCCAAAGGGGCTTTTTATGTCATTGCCGAACTGCCGATAGATAATGCCGAAAAATTTGCCCAATGGTTACTCGAAGAATTTAACGATCAAAACGAAACCGTTATGGTAGCACCGGCTGCCGGATTTTATTCCACTGCCGGACAAGGCACTAAACAAATCAGAATTGCTTATGTGTTGAATCAAAAAGATTTAATCAGAGCATCGGAATTACTCAAAAAAGCTGTAGCAGCTTATCCACATACTGAAAAGAAACCTACATCTTTTGCAAATAAAAAGATTTAAAGAAACAATTATTATAAAGACCTGCCAGGTTTTTGAAACCTAGCAGGTCTCTCAAAAAACAGATATTCTGACGATGTTTGTAGTAATAAAAAAACGTCGTAGAAACTTATAATAAGATGTCATAATTTATGCTAAAAAATGTTTCATTAAAAAAATATAATACTTTCGGCATTGACGTCAAAGCCGATTGGTTGGCTGAAATTGATTCGGTCGAACAAGTATTGACCATCATTGACGACTTACCCGATATGCCCAAACTAATTCTAGGTGAAGGCAGTAATGTCTTATTCCTCAACGATTTTAAAGGTATTGTTTTGCACAATAATATCAAAGGCATCAAAATTGTTGAAGAAACGGAAAATGATATTATCGTAGATGTCAACGGTGGTGAAATTTGGCATGAGTTTGTGATGTGGGCGGTTAAAAACAACTATGGTGGTATTGAAAACTTGGCATTGATTCCGGGTAAAGTCGGGACGGCACCTATGCAAAATATCGGGGCTTACGGTGCAGAAGTTAAAAATGTCATTGAAAGTGTTTATACCGTGAATATGAAAACCTGCGAACCAAAGTTTTTTTTCAATGCCGCTTGTGATTTCGGTTACCGGCATTCGGTTTTTAAATTGCCCGAAAACAAAGGCAAATATTTTATTCATAAAGTCCGGTTTAAACTTTATAAAAAGGGCTACCGGGTTAATACAACCTATGGCGCTATTCAAAATGTCCTTAATCGTAAAAACATAATTAATCCCAGCTTAAAGGACGTGGCAGAAGCCGTGATTGACATTCGTCAATCCAAATTACCCGACCCCAAAGTTACCGGTAATGCAGGTAGTTTTTTTAAAAATCCGTATATCAAGATTGATAAATTAAAAAAATTGCAAGAAACCTATCCGGATATGCCGTTTTACCCTACCGGACAAAAAGACATTGTTAAAATTCCTGCCGGTTGGCTTATTGATAAAGCCGGTTGGAAAGGTAAACGCTTTGGTGATGCCGGCGTGCATCACAAGCAGGCTTTGGTTTTGGTCAATTACGGCAAAGCAACCGGAAAGGATATTAAAAATCTGGCTGATAAAATTATTACAGACATTCAAGACAAATACGATATATTGTTACAACCCGAAGTGAATTTTATTAAAAGTTAGAATATAGAGAAGTTAGCGTGAGAAAAAAAGATGATTATTTTTTAAATTTAATTAGACCTAACAGGTTTTTAAAACCTATCAGGTCTAAACAAAATAAGAACCTTAGCCATGTATCACAAACCTAAAGTATCCGTAATTATTCCTTGTTTTAATTCCGAACGCTATTTGAAAAAAGCTGTCGATTCAGTTTTAAATCAAAGTATTTCCGAATTACAAATCATTTTGGTTGATGACGGTTCTTCGGATAAAACACCGGTTTTGTTACAACAATACAAGATGCAAGATAATCGGGTTGAAGTTATTAGTCACCCCAAAAATTTAGGATTGGGACCTGCGCGTAATTCCGGAATGGAAATAGCCGGTGGTGAATACTTGTTTTTCTTAGATAGTGATGATTATATTCATCCGAACAGTTTTGAAGTTTTATATGACAAAGCTCAAGCGGAACAACTCGATATCTTGCAAGCCCAACATATGGTTCATAAAAATGGCACTAAGACACTTATGCCACCAAACTTTCAGCTCTTTTCTAAACCGGTATCCGGATTAGAATATTTTAACAGCGGTTTTTTCATAGAGCCAAAAGCTTGTGCCAAACTTTGGCGTACGGATTTTGTTAAAAAACACCATTTGCAATTTGCTACGGGGTATTATGAAGATATAGCAATGGTATATCAAGCCTTTGCAATGGCGGAACATGTTAATAATATAGCTTTTCCGGCTTATCATTATATCATTCGTCAAAATTCTATAACGCAACAAGCTGTTACGCCGGCGCATATAGCCGGATTTAAACAAAGTTTAATAGATATGCAGGCTTTGTTTATGCGACAGGAATTGACGGGTAAACAATCGGCATTTGTAGCAGGTTTTTTTCTTTATCTTAAGGAATTGTCGGCTTTGGCTTTACAAACCGAAGACGCATCAATCATCAATGAGACTAAGAACTTTGTTAATCAAATGGTGGATAAATATGCCAAATTTTTATCAGGGAATCGGTTGTTGCCAGTATCCAAACGCTTATTACTCAAAAAATCGCCGTTTTTATATGCACAACTGAAAAAAATGTATAAAAAAAGCTGACAAAATTTGTCAGCTTTTTTTACGTATAGTCATTTTTTATAAATTATCTAATTTTTTCTTTTAATATGGCTCTTGAAATCACAATTTGTTGAATTTCCGAAGTGCCTTCATAGATTTGTGTAATTTTAGCATCACGCATCATACGTTCTACATGATATTCCTTGACATAACCGTATCCTCCGTGTATTTGAACGGCTTCGGTTGTTACACGCATAGCCATTTCAGCAGCATAATATTTTGCCATGGCACCGCTTAAATCGTAACTGTTACCTTGGTCTTTATCCCAAGCAGCTTTCATAATCAAATGACGGGCGGCATCAATTTCAGTTTTCATATCTGCCAACTTAAAAGCAATAGATTGGTGATAAGAAATGGGTTTACCAAAGGCTTCACGCTCTTTAGAATATTGTAAAGCACGTTCATAAGCGCCTTGTGCTATACCAAGTGCTTGTGCCGCAATCCCAATTCGACCACCGGAAAGTGTTTTCATAGCAAATTTAAATCCGAAACCATCTTCGCCTATTCTATTTTCTTTTGGTACTTTAACGTCTTGAAAAATCAAAGAATGTGTATCGGATGCACGGATACCCATTTTGTTTTCTTTAGGACCAACTGTAAAACCTTCCCAGCCTTTTTCTACAATAAAGGCGTTGATACCACGGTGACCTTTTTCAGGATGTGTATGAGCAATCACTAAATAAGTATCGGCAGTACCACCGTTTGTAATCCAGTTTTTAACGCCGTTGAGTAAGTAATAGTCACCCATATCTTTAGCTGTGGTTCGTTGGTGTGTCGCATCACTACCGGCTTCGGGTTCGCTGAGTGCAAAGGCACCCAATTTTTTACCGGTTGCTAAAGGAATCAGATATTTTTGTTTTTGTTCTTCGGTTCCATAATGTTCCAGCCCCCAAGTAACCAGTGAATTATTTACACTGACAATCACACCGGCTGAAGCTTCTACTTTGGACAATTCTTCCATAATATTGACATACGAAATGGTGTCCATACCGCTACCGCCGTATTTAGGGTCGACCATAATACCCATAAAACCCATTTCAGCCATTTTTTGTCGCAATTCGGGGGGGAAATATTGTTTTTCGTCTCGTTCTATAACTCCGGGCAACAGTTCAAGATTTGCAAAATCTCTAGCTGCCTCTTTTATCATTAATTGTTCTTCGGTAAGTGAAAAATCCATAAAAATTAAATTTTTGATTAAAGGTGTCCAAATTTAATAAAAAAGATTGATTTTTTTGCTGAAAATTCATCGTTTTTTGAATTAACATAAACAAAAATCCTGCAAGAAAATCTTACAGGATTTTTGTAAAAAATATTATGATTTTTCTTTTTTGGACGTATTTTCTTATTTGATAACAACATTATCAACGCGATAGGTTGAGGTTGCATTAGGATTATCACCACCTACATATTTAAAGGCAATATAAACATTTTGTCCGGCATAAGCTGACAAATCAATATCACCGGAATTTATCCAAGCGTGATTAGGGTCAGAATCTGTAGCTAAGCGCGCATTGAGTGGTTGCCAAGTGGCTCCGGTTACATCGACACCGTTAAAGTCAGTTGAAATCCAAACGCTTAAGGCGTCATGTTTCCAATAAGCTTTAGCTGTATCAAAGTTTAAAATAGTACCGGTATCTACTTGAACTGCAGGCGAAACTAACCAACTGATATTCACACTTTCGCCTGATTGATAAGCGTTCATTTCGGCATAATGGTTAATAGCATTACTGTAAAATCTACCGAACCAAGGGCGACTACCGGCTTCGGTATAATTAGTCCAACCGCTTAAGTCAATAGTTTCATTATTGACGACTCTACCAAAACTTTCTATCAATTTTTCCGCATGACAACGGTCATTTGTCATATTCAAATCTTGAATGTTTCGGATATAAATTTGATAATCACCGTTATAAATTCCCAAAATACCGGTTACGGTTCCGTTTAATGCCGGTACATGAGCATCGGCAAAAGCAGCATATCCACTGGTACGAACTATGACTTCATCATTATTGCAATTTTCTAGAATACGATTGGCACTTTTCGGATTACGAGGATAGTTGTCACTATCAGAATAAGCTAATTGTTCATTAACATGTTTATAACTGAATTGAACATTTTCAACTTTTACCAATTTGCCTAAATCATCTAAAGTGAATCCGGTTAAATCTTTAACTTCAGCTATCGGCTCTTGGGTTTCATTTAAAACGAAAATATGGTCTTGGTCAATATCATCTGTGATACGACCGATACCGCCATTATATACATCACCTAAAACATATTCATCATATTTTTTGGCTATGTATAAACCTTGCGTTTGAATACGTAATTTATTACCTACTTTATAACCACGTCTATACAAATCACGCATATTCAAACCGATTTGCAAACCGCCGGTGGCATCTTGAACATATATTTTTTTATAGAAATTACCAAATTCATCGTCAGCAGTAATCACAACATCAATTACTTTGTCGGCAGTAATTTGAGTTAAATTGCCATTGGGTGACAGCGCTTTGATATCAGCAATGGTAGCATTAGCAGCAGTTGGCGGTGCGCAATAGTCTGCAGCAGTGCTGCCGTCGCAACGGGGATTGTCAAACTGTATATCTTTAGTATCTCTGATGTATAATTGAAAATCAGAATTATATTTACCCATTACGGCTACAATGCTACCGTTTCCGGCGGGTACTTTACGACCGGCAAAATCGGCATAGCCACTGTTACGTAAGATAATATCACGTCCGGCACAGTCTTCAATATATTTGTTTACGCCCGAAACACCGTCATAGGCATAAGTAGAACATAAATCGGATTGGGCAAATTGTACGTTTTCAAACTTAACCAATAAATTGATGTCAGCATCAGAGAAGCTAGTCATATCTACTAATTTAGGTACTATTTCACTAGGCGCATCACATGATGCAATCAATCTTTGATCTGCTTCATGAGGATTTAATCTTCCTATTCCGATACCACCGTAAGTTAAAGTATAGGCATTACCTAATTTATAAACTCCATGTTCTTTAGCCACAAATAGTCCTTTAGCTTTGACATAAACCTTGGTACCAACCGGAAATTCGGTGTACATATCGCGTTTATTAACACTAATACTGATACCGGCAGTCGGATTCGAAGGGCTGTCTTGCAAAATCAAGGTTGTATAAAAATTACCGTGTTCATCACTGGAAATCACATAACCGGCAAAGGTCAGGTCGTTGGTAATTTGTGTAATCTCACCGGAAGGTGATACTGCCAATATATCACTGATACTTGCATTGGTAGTGATATTCTCTGCTTGACAAGATGTGTCGGGTGTGTCCCAATTATCATCATGTACACAAGCGGTAACTGATATAAATCCTAATAGAATCAGTAGTGCTTTAAAATTTTGTTTGATTATATTTCTCATTTTAATTATTTTTAAGTTAATTAGAATCTTAAACCTAATTGGATATAGTAAGTCCGTCTGTAACCATACCAATATTTATTACCGAATACCGGAGTATCATTGGTCACTTTGTCTTGATAATATTCGGGGAATGATGCTTTACGTGATTGCTCAAATCCACCGGTACGTGCTGCGGTATCCAGAGCATTGGTAACTACGGCAAATAAGCTGATGTAATATTTATCTATTTTCCAAGATTTACCACCGACAAAATTCAAGTGGAAGAATTCTTCCAATTTTTCTTGTTCCCAAACCTGTTTTAAGGTTTTATCATTGACTCCCGGATAGGCTTCGTTGAGTATCGGGTCGGTATAAAATTGTTCAGTTCGGATTAAAGGAGAAACAGATACATAATTATGATTATAATAATTCAAGTTTCCACCGATAAACCAATAATGCGGATCTCGGTATTCCAAGCCTAAACTGTAAGCATCTTGAGGTCCGTTGGATAATTTGTAATCTTTTAACAAACTTTTGCCTTGTGCTTGTGCATCAAAGACATCAGATGCCAAGTATAAATCAGGGTTGTTTTTATAGGTGTGTGTACCGTAAGTAGCGGCAAAAGTAGCTTTAACTGTTGGTGATAATTGTGCTTCAAGCCCCAATTCTACACCGGCATCGGCTTTGTCTTCGTTAGTCAAGATTTGTGTGACAAAATAACTGGCAACATTATTGCCAAGGTTCACGTTTTGAGCATAATACCGGCTGATTTCAGTAGCTTGACTGGTATAATAATAGTAAGCAGATAAGCGTGCTTTAACCAATGATGATCTAAAAATATAACTGGCATCGAGTCCGGTCATTTTTTCGTTTTGTATTTCGGGTGTAATTTCATTATTGACACGGGCATTGTAGAAAACATTTTTCCATTCCGGCGCTTGTGATATCATTGCAAAATGCATATCAATTAAGTGTTTGCCTGAAAATTTGAAAGTTGAACCTATTTTTAAGCCGTAATTGGTGAATTTAACTTGGTCACTTTTCCCGTAAGAATTGTTTTCAAACAGTTCATTTTTAAACAATCCTTCTCTTTGATAACTAGTAAATCCGAAAGATCCTGTTACAAAGAAGTCTATCTTTTTACCCGAAACTTGTACTTGGGCAAAAGATTTCAGATCGTTACCCAGAATGTTAAAGTCATAATAAAATTTATCGTCCTCTGTAACACTTGTGTTGCTATCAAGCAAATTGTAGGATTTGTTAGTGTATTGGTCAATGTTTAAGGCATATTTACTGCCCATTAAGTCACGCATTTTGGCATAACCCTCATTAACAAAATTTTTGTATTGCACACCGGCATTTAACACAATATTTTCTTTTAAAACGCGATCATAAACACTGCTGAATGTTAAGACTTGATCATCGATACGGTCGTCATACCAAAAATATCGAGCCGGACCATTATAGTTTTTATTGATAACATATAAGCTATTCCAATCAATTTGTCCGTTTTCCAAAAAGTCTTGTTTGGCATAATAGGCTTGAATCGGATCTTGTCTTGATTCCCAGTAACTGGGCAAATATCGGTAGTAAGTAGGGTCGGGATTGGGTGCGTTATAATATTGCAAGCGACTGTTAGCCGTGTAACCCTTTTGGATAGCAAAACTGGTTTGTAAATTAGATGCGTCATTGATACGCCAGTAATCTGTTAAAATAGCTGTTGGTTCAAAAATTCTTTTGATTCTGGCATTGCGTTGCTCACCATCTTGATAGCCCCAATACGAATTGTACTTGGTGCCTTTTAAATCAAATACTTCTTGAGTTTGCGGAGCTGATTTACCACGTCTGTTGGGGGTCACAAAAGCAGTTAAGTTAATGCTGTGTTTGTCATTTAATTTTTTCTCTGCAGCAATAAACAAGCTGTTTGCATCATAAAATGTACCTTCAAAGTGCCCTTCTTGAGCCCAACGACGAGATGCTGAGACCGCTAATGCCCATCCATTAGGCATCATGCCGGTAGCATAACTACCCATCAAACGGTTACGATAACTTCTGTTAGTAGCAGCATAAGAGAATTTTTTGGTTGCTCTGATTTGAGAGGCACGTAATACAAAATTGGTTGTTCCAAGTAAACCTCCAAAATTATAATCTGAGGCAGCCATGCCTTTATAAGTTTCTCTGTTTCTGAACATATCATTCAATCCCCCCCATTCACTCCATTGAGGACGGTAATCATAGGCTTTATTCATTTCAATACCATTCATTAGGACAGAACCGTATTTTGAATCTAATCCTCTGAGTTTGAAACGGGCGGAACTGAACTGGTATGAAACTGCTCTATCAAAAACATCTGATGATGCTTGAAGCAGTCCGGAAATGTTCTCGGAACCTGTATTATCATCACTCAAATTTTCATCATCTAAACTGATGATTCCTTGTTCATCTAAATCGGTAATGGAAGGGACTAGAATAACAGTTCCTAAATCAGTGGTTTTACCACCGGTAATAATAACAGGAATCCGTTGTTTGTCATAGCCCGGTTGGTCGATGATTAAAATTTGTTCTCCTGTTGGCAGGAGGGTGATTTCAAATGATCCGGTATTATCAGTTTTTCTTTGTAAATCGGAATTTAAAATTTTGACAACGATACCACTAATTGGTTTTCCTGTATCGGCATCAATAATAATTCCCTTGACATTTCCTTTATCATTTTGAGCATAAATCAATGAAAAAGAAAACAATAGAAATAAACTTATTAATCGTTTTAATTTTTGCATTTTGATATATTTTTGTTTTTATCTGGTTATACTGCAAACTTACGTTTTTTTTTGATATTTATTTTGTAATTTTGACAGGTTTTGAATTTTTATTATTCATAGAGATTCAATACATTTATACATTAAATATATATAAACAAATTATTAAGAAATGAGAAAAATATTTATTACAGGATGGTTACTCCTACTCCTGTTTTCGTGTGGGTCCACTAAAACCACTAAACAAACCAATCAAAATACCAAAATCAATACCGGTAAGAAGTATTTGGCTCGAACGATTGCTTTTTACAATTTAGAAAACCTTTTTGACACCATTGATGATCCTAAAACGCGCGATGAAGATTTTACGCCTAACGGCAGGGATCATTGGACTAGTGAAAAATACCATAAAAAGTTACATAATCTGGCGACTGTTTTAGCGGATATCGGTAAGAAAGAAACAGGAACTTCACCGGCAGTCATAGGTGTAGCAGAAGTAGAAAACAGGAGAGTTTTAGAAGATTTACTAAAGACGCCTCCTTTGGCGGGACAGCAATATGGTATTATTCATTTTGATTCACCCGACCGTCGTGGTATTGATGTAGCATTACTTTATAAAAAACGATTTTTAAAGCCTATTAATTTTAAAAAATATCCATTGTTAATTTATGATAATGATACCGGTAGAAGAATTTATACAAGAGATCAATTGGTTGTTACCGGTATGTTGGATGGTGAAAAAGTCCATTTTATAGTAGGTCACTGGCCATCAAGAAGGGGAGGGGAAGCCCGAAGTCGCCCCAAACGAATTAAAGCGGCTCAATTGAGTAAAAAAATTGCGGATTCTATTATGCAAATTGAACCGAATGCTAAAATAGTTATCATGGGTGATCTTAATGATGACCCTAATAGTCCTAGTGTCAAACAAGTTTTTCAAGCCAAAGCGGATAAAAGTGAAGTTTTAGATGGAGGTTATTATAATACTATGGCTCATTTCTTTAATCGCGGTATAGGTACTTTGGCGTATCGTGACGGGTGGAATTTATTTGATCAAATTTTGATTTCATCCGGTTTATTAAAGAATACGAATGATTTTGAATTTCATTTTTGGAAATCCGGTATTTATAGTCGTGAGTTTATGAAAAACCGGAAAGGACGCTATAAAGGTTATCCTAAAAGAACCTTGGTCGGAGGACAATTTATCGGTGGATATAGTGATCACTTTCCAACTTATATTATTGTTTTGAGGTCACTTAATTAAAATTGATAATAGTTTAATAATCATAAAAAAGCGCCGTGCAATGATCACACGGCGCTTTTTTATTCATACAAACTTAATCGATTTCTTAATAATGTAATTTCCGACTTCAATTCTTCTATTTGATGTAACAAATTGATAATTACATCAATCCCTTCCATATTGATGTTCAAGTCGAAGCGCAAACGCATGATTTTTTCTACTTCGGGCAGAACAGCCTCATCTATCATCAATTCGTTTGCTTCCGTTTCAAACGGGATTAATTCAAATTGGCGTAATTCTTCAAAAAAGGAATCGGGTATTTGATACGATTCGCATAATTTATGTATGGATATGAGTTGTTTAGTCATTTTATTTCAGTTTTGCAAGTTGTTCAAATAATTCTTTTTGTTTGTCAGATAAATTAGTCGGGATTTTTACGTTAAAAGTTACATATAAATCACCGTATTTACCCTCTTGTTTATAAACAGGAAATCCTTTGCCTTTCAATCGGACTTTTGTACCGCATTGTGTACCCGGCTTGACTTTGAGTTTGACTTTACCACTCATGGTATCAACCATAGTGTCACCACCCAAAACCGCCGTGTATAAATCAATATCGGCTTTGCTATATAAATCATTACCGACCCGCTTAAATCCGGGGATATCATCAATAGCAAATGTGATATATAAATCACCATTGGGACCTCCGTTTATACCGGGACCGCCCATACCTTTGATACGAATGGTTTGTCCGTCTTGAACACCTGCCGGAATGGTAATTCTGATTTTTTTACCATTAACATTAATAGTATGTTTTTGAGTGGTATAAACATCTCTTAAATTCAGATGTAATTGTGCTTGAATATCTTGTCCTTTATATCTTACATTGCGGCGTTGCCCTGAAGCACCCGAAAAGCCACCGCCAAACATCGATTGAAAAAAATCGGAATAATCGGATTCGTCATAGCCGCCACCGCCAAAGCCGCCAAAACCCGAAAAATCAAAACCGGCGCCACCACCGTAAGCTTTTTGTTGGGCGCGTTGTTTTTCTATTTCATCGGCGTGTTGCCAATGCTCCCCGTATTTATCGTATTTTTTACGATTCTCCGGATTACTCAATACTTCATTGGCTTCATTAATCTCTTTAAACTTTTTCTCAGCTTTTTTATCACCGGGATTCAGATCGGGATGATATTTGCGAGCCAACTTTCGATAGGCTTTTTTAATATCACTCTCACTTGCATTTTTATCAACCCCCAGTACTTTGTAGTAATCTATATATGCCATTTGTTCTTACTTTTTTATTAATACTTTGTTTCGCTTTATAATTACGTAAATTTATAAAAAAAGTTACAACTTTGAGCCATTAATTTTCAGAATAAAATTTTTGCAGTGTTTGTTCAAATGTTGATTTGTACATATTGAGCATTGAAGCTTTTATAGTATCTGTTTTAAGTAAATAAATTTGTGATAAATGAATTGGTTTGATTTGTTGTATTTGTTTATTATCAACCGCTTGAACAAAACGTATATGGTCTGTTACCGGTAATTGTAATAAGAACTCATCGAAATGACCGGTATTGGTATTGATAATTTGTATTTGTAAATCGGGATATTTTTTGTGATAAGCTTGTAATTTTTTTAGATTGGAAACAAAATTTTTACGAAAACGCAAATCCCAAAAGGCAACTAATGTTTTAGTATCTGCTTTAAACAAACTATCCGATGAAATTATTGTTTTTTGTGTGGTTAAATACTGACTTTTCGGGAACATATTACCTGCTTTCATGAGTTTAAATCTATTTATCAAACGATTGCAATAATCTTTATAAATAGATTTATGTATCTTTTGATAAAAATTTTGAACTACAGAATCTGTTTTAGTAATATGATAATCTTTGATATAACGGCTGCAATATTTAACCAATAAATTGTCTTTAAATTCCGTATCAAAAATTTCATGATCAATAATTTCCGATATTTTTAAATAAGGGTTTTTAGTGTCAGTTTGATGTTCTTTTAATTTTCTTTCCATAAAAGAATCGGCAAAAGCATACATATAAATTACATTGGCATCAGGCAAATCTTGATGTAATACGGAACAATATGAAAAATAATCATCGGAAAATTTTAGGTTGGGATGTTTTTGTGCATACATATCTTTCAAACTGTAATACATGCTTTTATTTAATAAAGATAGTATCTGCTGATATTTCTGAGTCGTTTGGCTTAAATCTTCTCTATAGCTGTCAATCAAAGCTTGTTTGATGTTTTCAAATGAATCCAATTTTTTCGTGAATTCTTCTAAATCAAATTGAAATTTCCGGTTATAAAAATAGTTACTTTCTTGTTCATTAGCCAAAAAAATAGCCATATTTAAGTTGTTTTCAAAAGCTATACTTCCTGAAAAACTAATAGATTCATCAAATTCACCTACATTGAGATGAAAAGCCAATGAATCACCGGGTTTCAGGTAAATGGTTTGAAATTCCGGAAAAATATATATGATATATAAGCCTTCTTTGGGGACTTTTACTTGTCCGTCAATTTCATTTTCAGAAACTAATCTTAACGTATCACTTTGAAGCATCCAAAAATTATTGGAAACAACTACTTCATCAGTTCTCGGATTAATTATCTTACCACGAATTTTTACTGTTTGTTGTCGTTGTGAATGATGACAACTTGTTAGCATTAATTGCACTGATATTAAAAGAATAATATGTGAGAGCTTGAATCTCATAACCAATATTATTTAAAAGTTCTTTGACGCACAATTTCATAAAGCAAAACCGCTGCAGATACCGAAACATTAAGTGAATCGGCTTGTCCTTTCATAGGAATATAAATTTGCCGGCGTGAAATTTTTCTGATATCCGGTGTCAAACCTTTATCTTCAGCACCTACTGCAATAGCGGTCGGAATCGTGTAATTCTCTTTAAAATAGACATTGGCATTTTGCAGACTTGCAGCAAATAATTGTATTTTATTCGTTTTTAAGAATCTATTTAATTCATCAAGATTGCAAATAGCCACCGGTATGGAAAATACCATACCCAAGCTGGCTCTGATAACATTGGGATTGTACAGGTCTAAACGTGGGTTGACTAAAATCAAGGCTTCAGCGCCGGCACCGTCCACACTGCGTAACATCGCACCGACATTGCCAGGTTTTTCAATACCTTCGGCAACTAAAACATAAGGATTCTCGGATAATTGCAGCTGGTTGATTCCGTGGTCTTTCATTCTTGCTACTGCTATAATGCCTTCGGTTGATTGCCGATAAGCAATTTTGCGGTAAACATTTTTTGAGATTTTGATAACCTCCGGTTTGTCCTCATATGTATTCAATAATTGATGTATTTCAGCTTCAGAAAACAGTTCCGGATAGAAAAAAATAGACTTTAGTTGAAAATGATTCTTTAATGCAGCAACTATTTCACGCTTACCTTCAATCACAAATTCTTGCAACGCTTTACGAGCATTTGACTTTTTTTGTAATTGAATTAAATTTTTAATTTTGGCATTATTTGTGCTGGTTATCTCTTGCATGTGTTAGAAACATTGAATATTTAATTGTAAAAATAACTAATAATGTACTAATATTGAAAAGGTTTAAGAAAAGATTAACCAATTATAAGTAGCTAGGAATATAATTAATTGAGAATTAAACCCGATCACTTCGATACATTAACCTATTAACATCAAAGTCCGGATAAGGTAGTATTAGATGTCCTCAATTCCACAAATTGTAAGCAGAAACAAAGTATAAAGCAAGTAACATTCATCGAAGCACAAAGTAAGAAATGAAGTACCGCTTCGGTACATCCCGACTAAAGTCGGGACACTCAGCGACCTGTACTCCTCATTTCCTCAATTAACCTAATAACCAATTAAACATAACATCAATTAAATGATTATCATCGTACCACAAATTATCGCTAGGGGCTTTTGCGCAGTGACTATTTATCCGTTTGTAATTCTGAAAAATCAAGAATCTAAAAATGATGTAGTCTTGCTCAATCATGAATATATTCACCTCCGGCAACAAAAAGAACTGTTTTGGGCATTTTTCTTTTTATGGTACGGTATTGAATATTTGATTCGCCTGATATACTATAGAAATCGCTACTTGGCTTATCGTAATATTTCTTTTGAACGGGAAGCTTATCATCACGAATTTGACTTGAATTATTTACAAAACCGGAAATTGTTTGGTTTTTTGCGGTTTTTATAAGCTCCAAAGGCATTACTCCTATAAGGATCAATGGTGTTTTTCATATTGTTTATTAATTTTGTTACCGTCTGTCATTTTGATCCCACCCCGATCAACATCTGATATGAGAAATCTCTTAGAATTTTGTTGAATGTCCTTGAGATTTCTCATCGTTCCTACGTCACTCTATCGAAATGACATTGATACAAAAACTGTTTTTATTGATTTAGAATTTATTAATCCACATTATCTTCTAAAAACGAATTGGTATCGCGCAATGTAAAATTACCTTCTGCATCCATTTCTATTTTATGAATATTTTTGGACGATTTCGGACTCAAATCCACATCGATACCTTTCTTTTTAAATGCCGGTTCTTCGGTGTTATCATCTTTAATATCCAATTGAGTCGTATAGTTTTTCATATAACTTTTGCGTCTTTTGCGCAATTTTAATGCGATTTCGATAGGCAATTCGGTTAAATCTTCTACTTCATCAAAATTGTCTTTGGGTTTTTCCTCATCAAAATTAAACAACAAGGGCTGTTCTACTTTGCGCTCTTCTACAATTCTTGATGATAATTCCGCTTCTTTTTTGGCTGTTGATTCGTTAATTTGTTCGGATATTTCATCGGATATTTCCGGTTTCTGTTTCGGGTCTATTTTAAAATCAAAAGCGAATTGGGTATTGCCGTAATCGTCAATTTCCTCTACAATATCAGGTTCCGGTTCGGTTGGGGTTTCATAAAAATTGACTTGTTCGGGTTCGGGTTCAACAACCATATTTTGTTCCGGTTGGATATGACTGACATTTTCATCTTTTAACACATGGACAATTTTATCCGGTTCGGCATTAGAAATCAAATCTTGTTGGTTCTTGTTAAATCCGGTAGCAATAATGGTTACCGAAATGGCATCACCCAGATTTTCATCCTCACCGATACCCATAATGACATCGGCGCTGTTGCCGGCTTCTTCTTGGATAAAATCATTGATTTCGCTGATTTCATCTATGGTAATTTCGTCTTTTCCGGACAAAATCAACAACAGTACATTTTTAGCACCGGTTATTTTATTGTCATTGAGCAAAGGCGAATCCAAAGCTTTCATAATCACTTCCTTGCTGCGATTTTCACCTGCGGCTTTGGCAGACCCCATAATAGCCGTTCCACTGTTCTCCAACACGGTATTGACATCTTTAAAATCTACATTGACCGTATAATTTCGTGTGATAACTTCGGCTATACTGGTAGCTGCCGATGCCAAGACTTCATCGGACTTGGCAAATGCCTCTTTATAAGTCAGATTGCCGTAAATTTCCCGCAATTTGTTGTTGTTGATAATGATTAACGAATCGACATATTCCCGCAAATTTTCGATGCCTTTTTGAGCATAAACATTTCGTTTTTTGCCTTCGTAGTAAAACGGACTGGTAACAATACCGACGGTCAAGATACCCATATCTTTGGCAAGTTTGGCTATGATAGGTGCCGCGCCGGTTCCTGTACCGCCGCCCATACCGGCAGTGATGAAAATCATTTTGGTATTGTCTTCCAAGACTTTTTTAATAGCAGCCAAATCTTCCAAGGCGGCTTTTTCCCCGATTTCGGGATTGGCGCCAGCCCCCAAACCTTCGGTTAAAGATTTCCCGATTTGTATTTTGATAGGAATCGGACTTTTGGACAAATCTTGCGCATCGGTATTGATAACGACAAAATCCACATCTTTAATCCCTTTTTGATACATATAATTTACGGCATTACCACCGCCACCGCCTACACCTATGACTTTGATAACATTTGACCGGTTTTTTTCCAAATCAAATTCCAAGTTCAAATTAAAGTCGTTCATAATTGTATTTTTTTTAAATTGCTTAATTGTTGTTTTTAGGATTTCTGAAAGAACTATTCCAGTTTTTTCAACAAATCCATAACCACATTATAAATATTAAACTTGCGTTTAGCTTTCATTTTTTCCACTTGTTGTTTCGTAGTTTCCGCTTCAATATTATCTGCTACGGTTTCATTAACAGGTTCCGGTTGTTTAGGGGTGTTTACGACTTCCTTTTCATCTTCCTCATATTCATAATATTCATAGTTGCGTTTATCCGCCAAACCTTTCATGAGCAAACCGACTGCGGTTGCATAAATAGGACTTTGCAGGTCTTCCTCGGTGCCACCGGCAAGGTGTTGCATGGGTTTCCCAACGCGGGTGTAAA
Organism: Flavobacteriales bacterium; assembly: GCA_026996605.1. Classification (GTDB taxonomy): domain Bacteria; phylum Bacteroidota; class Bacteroidia; order Flavobacteriales; family Flavobacteriaceae; genus WGBX01. The sequence continues at coordinate 350 of JALWLE010000010.1, read as the reverse complement.
GTCCGGTGATCAAATTGACCAACTGCGGTAAGTGTTTCAATTCGGCACCGCCACCGGTTAAGACAATACCGCCCAACAACACCGGATCATTGCTGATTTCTTGATAGCGCTTGATTTCGGCATCAGCCAATTTGATGATTTCTTCCACGCGTGCTTTGATGATTTTAGAGATGCTTTTTAAGCTGATTTCAACCGGTGGTCTGCCCGGCAATCCTTGTATGGAAACCACTTCGGTATCGCTGTTTTCTGCGGGCCAAGCCGAGCCGAATTTGACTTTGATAGCTTCTGCGTTGCGTTCCAATACATAAATACCGTTTGCCAAATCTTTGGTGATAATATTACCGCCGTAA
>JALWLE010000009.1 GCA_026996605.1 Flavobacteriales bacterium | reverse complement strand
GCACTACTAAACCGACTACCATCCACTTTAAGTTTTTAGATAAATTACCACTCTGCATAGCAGTAGATTTACCACCTAATTTGTAAACAATAGCTGCTATCGTATCTACAGTTGCATCAACTACTTTTAAATCTATCTTTTCCCAAGCTAATTTTGATAACTCATAATATGGTTTAGAAATCACCTTTTCATATAGGTGTGGAATATAGTATTGATTTGCTAAAAGTGAGTGTATTGGTGTACCTTCAAACAGATCTTTTAATTTGTTGTCTTTATATTTTATCACTGCAAATACTATACCACTTATCGCTATACCTAAAGTTACTACAAGTAAAAAGAAAAAAGTTCCATTACTTACATGAGGCTCATATTTTGGCAAATGTTCAGTTACAAAATGCATAAACCCATGCTCAAAAAACCCAGAAATTGTTGCTAAAATAGCAAGTGGAGCCATCGCAGCCAATGCATACCATTTAGCTTCGTGAGGATGAACTCCTAACTCTTTATATCTTGGCTTACCTGTAAATACAAGCATAACAAGTCTAAAACTATAAAATGCAGTCATACCAGCACCAATCCATAACATTATCCATAAAATATAGTGATGTGAACTAAAAGCTGTCTCTAAAATCTTATCTTTTGAGAAAAATCCAGCAAAAGGCCAAATACCAGCTAGTGCTAGTGAAGCTATAGTCATGATTATCATAGTCGTTTTCATCTCTTTTCCAAGAGCACCCATCTTTTTGATATTAAGCTCATCATGCATAGCATGCATAACATTACCAGCACCTAAAAATAGAACTGATTTAAAGAAAGCATGAGTCATCAAGTGAAAAAGTGCAATCCAGTATGCTCCAAGTCCACCTGCAACAAACATATATCCTAGTTGTGAAAGAGTTGAGTAAGCAATAATCTTTTTAAGATCATTATTCACTAGTGCCATAGAAGCTGCAAATACTGCTACAAAAGCTCCAACAACAGCTATCAAATAACCTATCTCTGGTATAGTTTGATAGATAGGAAAACTTCTAACTACTAAGTAAACTCCAGCTGTAACCATTGTAGCTGCGTGGATTAGCGCAGAAACTGGAGTTGGACCCTCCATCGCATCAGCAAGCCAAGTATGAAGTGGGAACTGAGCCGATTTACCCATAGCACCAATAAACAAAAACAATCCTATCAAAACTATAGTTGTATGAGATAAACTTCCTATATTAGAAAATACTTCATCATAGTTTAATGTTCCTAGATTCCAATAAATCAAAAAGATTCCAATAAGCATACCAAGGTCAGCGATTCTGTTCATAATAAATGCTTCATTTGCAGCCCATGATGGAGATATTGCAGGATAAATCTCTCTTGGCAAATCCTCTTTATGATACCAAAAACCAATTAAAAGCCAAGAACAAACTCCAACACCTTCCCAACCTATAAAAAGACCAAGAAAGTTATCACTCATAACTAAAACCATCATAGAAAAAACAAAAGCAGATAAGTAACTAAAAAATCTATTAAAACTCTTATCATGCTCCATATAATAGTTTGAATAAATATGAACTAAAGCAGAAACAGTTGTAACTGTTACCATCATAATAACTGAGACTTGATCAACTACAAAGTTAAAATCAAGATGAAAGTTTCCAGCCCCAATCCACTCAAAAAGTGTAGATTTTACTATATGCTCCTCATCAACATAGAAAAAAAGCTTCATAGAAGGCTTCTATGAAGCTTTTTTTCTATGTTGATGAGGAGCATAT
>JALWLE010000008.1 GCA_026996605.1 Flavobacteriales bacterium | reverse complement strand
CTTTGTTACTCATCTTGTTATGGAGTGTTACTTACACCCAAGCGCAGTTTTGGAAAAAAAAGATATCCGGTAACGGGCAGGTTACAACGGAAACCCGAAGGGTCAGTTCCTACGATAAAATAACCGTTACCGGAGCTTTTAAAGTTAAAATTGTACCGGGCGAATCGGGCATACTAAAAGTAACTGCCGACGAGAATCTGTTGGAGTATATCGAAACTTATACCAAAGGCGGTAAATTAGTCATTCGGGTTAATCCGGAATTTACCATTAGACATTACAGCAAACTTGCCGTTGAAGTGCCGGCAGACTATTTGTCTCGAATTACCTTAACCGGTTCCGGCAAAGTATTTAACCAAAAGCCGTTTGATTGGAATAATCTTAAATTGGTTTTGACCGGTTCCGGAAATATGGAAATAGAAAGTGAAGTTAAACATCTGGAAACCACATTAACCGGTTCGGGCAATATAGATTTGACAGGCAAAGCCGATACTGCAGAATATGTGTTAACCGGTTCGGGTGACATAGACGCCAAAAATCTGGCAGCTCAAGAAGTGAAAGCAACTGTTACCGGTTCAGGAAACATCTACTTACAGGCGATAAAACGGCTCAATGCCCGTATTATGGGAAGCGGCGATATTATTTATTATGGTGAACCCGAGTACTTGAAATCCAAAACCTTTGGTAGCGGTGATATTATTTTTAGACGATTGTAAGTAGAAAGTCGTAGCCACCGTCATCAATGCACCCCTGTCATTTCGACAGAGTCCCGACCACAAGTCGGGACGACGAGAAATCTCACTTTGTATCAATTAGAGATTCCTCCCCGATTAATCGGGACAAGCTTTCGCTGCGCTCACTCGGAATGACACACTATACCGAAACCACCGACATCAAAGCGCATAAATTATCATAACATTAAAACAATCATATAAAATGAAACCGACAAAATATCTTTTGATTCTTTTAGGACTATTAGTGTTTAACCAAGTCACGGCACAACAAGATTTGGATAGTCAACTATGGCGCATCAATCGGCAAATTGACAGTATTGTCCAAGTTAAAAGTCAACGATTTAAAGCGGAATTGCAACGCATTAACCGGCAGTTGCAAGACAAAGAAATCAGTCATTCCGAAGCAGAATCGCTCAAAAAACAATTAGCCAAACAATACGCCGAAGACTTGGATTATACCATTTACAAACTTACCGGCGATCTTAAACGGGCAAGTAAAGGCAGTTATGTAATGGACAGCATCGTCAACCGGCAAACCGCCTATCATATCAGGCGTGTACGTATGTACCGCAAAGCCTACTACGATAAAGACCGGAACAAAAACCAAAATACCTTTGCTTATGTCTTTTTATCCATAGGTTTAAATAACATATTGGATCAAGATAAGGTAGAAAGTATCGAGTTCAGCCCTTACGGATATATCCAGTCGCGCTATTTTGAATTGGGCATGGATTGGAAAACCAATATGTTACACAAAAAAGCTTTTTTGGTTTACGGTTTTTCCTTTGTTTGGAACACTTTAAAACCAACCGGCAATAGTTATCATATCCTTGAAAATGACACGGTCAAAATTGTAGAACATCCGCATGAATTAGAACGTTCTAAACTGCGTCATATTTGGCTAAAAGTGCCTTTAAGCATTGAATTAAATCTGCCTAATTCTCAGCGGGGACATTTACACTTATCAGCAGGTGTTTACGGCAAATTTCGCTTAACCACCAAACAAAAATTGACCTATTTTGCCGACGGTGACAGCCATGATGAAGTAATCAAAAACGATTATACCATGCCAAATTTTGCCTACGGACTAACCGGTGCCGTCGGTGGTACGGATTGGAGTTTTTATGCCAATTACGACTTAACACCGTTGTTTCAAAACAGTAGAGTACATTTAATTAGCTTGGGCGTCAAATGGCGGTTGTAACAATTACTTTGCTTTTATAATATAAACCAAAGACGAATATTGTCCGGTTTTTCGGGCATACCAATTTGATTTCAGACCGGTGAAAAAGGCTTTCAATAGATTTTTTTTACCGGTTTTATATTGTTCGGACAATAAACTGACGTAAAAACTATCAAAATACAAAGGTTTTTGTCCCATAACCTTCATATCATGTTTGTCAAATAATTTTTGAATGCCAAGCGGTGAAAAATGCCACAAATGCCGTGGTACATCATAGGCTGCCCATGACGCCCCGTAATGCTGTGCATCGTAAGATTTAAAGTTAGGAACCGCAACGACCAAAACACCATTATTTGATAATTTTTTCTTGAGTTTTTCAATCAATTCATCAATATCTTTGACATGTTCCAAGACATGCCAAAGCGTGACGACATCATATTTTCCGGTTATATCATCAATGGAAACTTTTACTTTGTTATTGAGTAATTTATTGGCTATACTTCTAGCACTTTTATTAGGTTCTACGCCGGAAACCCTTTTCGTTTTCTTTGAAATATATGCTAAAAACTCACCGGTTGCCGTCCCGTAATCCAATACCGATTGCATTTTAGGATGATACTGTTGTAATAACCGGTATTTATAAGCATAATTACGTTTGCGAATAAAATTGTATAAGCGGTCAAATAAAGATGTATTCTGATGATGATGCGGTTTATATGCCGTTGATTTATAATAATTTTCTAAATCATCCGGTATCGGATAGGTTAGTAACATATCCCATTGTTCATCATGATACAAATCAAAATCTTGACCGGAAACCAAATAATCTTTGACCGTTATTATTTTTTCGATTACATTACTTGATAAAGGCGATAGCAGTTGCGGCATGAAAATGAATTTTTAACAAAGATACAATTTGAAAAATAAATTTAAATTACGATATTTTAATTTCATCATTATCTTTTATGTGTTTATATTGTTAATAAATTCTAAAATACACTTGCTTGTTAAATTATCAATAAATATTTATTAAAAAAATACACATTTTTCCTTTTATGAATCTTTCCTGTTTTTTACTTACTTTTTCGCATAAAAGTTTATACATTTGAACTCATTTTTAAATTTAGAAACTATAAACAAACATTCTATGAGATTAAAAGTATTTATAATGCTGTTGGTATCTACTGTTTTCGGTTTTCACCTAACAGCTCAACAAAAGCCCAACTTTGTAACACAATCGGCACAGGTACAATATATTCCGGCTTTAAGTTCAATGAAAACACTTCCAAAACCTAAAAATAAAGGTGAAGTAAATCCAAAAAGACATTCCGGACAAAATATTGTTATCCCGGGCAAAGGATTTCCAAAAGGCATTGATCCTATTTTACAAGTACCTAGACGTAGTCTATCACATCCGGTCAGAAGTCCGTTATTGACATTTGAAGCAGCACATGATGGCGCCACTCCGTCTGATCCTACCGGAGCAGCCGGACCAAACCATTATGTTATGGCTTACAATACCGCTTTTAAAATTTTTGATAAAAACGGTAATGTTTTAGTAAACCAAACTGCTTTAGATGTTTTGTTTCCCGGACATAGCAGTGATGGAGATCCAATTGTATTATATGACCAATTTGCCGACAAGTTCGTCATTACCAATTTTGATGTTTCATCTACACCCAATAAGTTATTAGTTGCTGTCAGTCAAACACCTGATCCTGTCAATGGTGGTTGGTATGTCTATGCTTTTGAAATACCGGGCACTTCAGGCTTTAATATTATCGATTATCCGAAATTTTCGATTTGGAGTGATGGGTATTATATCACATCCAATAAAGATTCAGGATCTGCAGATACCAGTAATGTAGTTTATGTTATGGAACGAGACCAAATGATAGTCGGTAATACTACTGCTCAAATTATTGGTTTTCCCTTACCGGGCATCACTACAAACGGATTTTATTCGCCTTCAGGTTTTAATGTAAACGGTAATCAAATGCCTCCTTCCGGTAATGCGCCTATTATTTTCTTGCAAGATGATTCATGGTCGGGTGTAAATCAAGATCATCTAAAAATTTGGAATATAAATGTTGATTGGGCAAATCCAAATAATTCAATTATAAGTAATCCGCAACAGTTGCCCACTACAGCATTTAATAGTGTTTTTAACAATGGTAGCTTTTCAAACTTACCACAACCTAACGGTACAGACATAGATGCTTTACAGGCAACAGTTATGTTTATGACCAATTACAGACGTTTTTCTAACTATAATTCTGTTGTTTTAAATTTTGTGGTTAATACTGACAACCAAGGTAAAGCCGGTATTCGTTGGTATGAATTACGTCAAAATAACGATGGTGATCCTTGGACAATTTATCAAGAAAGTACTTATATAGATCCAAGCAACCACAACACGTTTGCCGGCTCTATTAATATGGATAGATTTGGCAATATTGCATTAGGCTATACTATTGTTGACAGTGATCAAGTACCTGAATTACATTATACCGGGAGATTAGAAACAGACCCAATAAATCAAATGACCATCACTCCGGATACAGTTATACCCGGGGGGATTTCAGATCCAACAAGTCGTTACGGTGATTATGCACAACTAACCGTAGATCCTACCGATGATAAAACATTTTGGTTTATCAGTGAATATTTTACCAATCAAGGTAGAGCGGACCAAGTTGCAAAATTTAAATTTGCTTCAGATTTTGACTATGATATTGGGGTTTCAAACATTACAACTCCTGTAAGTGGTGTTTTAAGCAATAATGAACATATTAATGTTGTTATAAACAACTTTGGTCTACAAAATGTCAGTAATTTTCCCGTACAATACCAAATTGATAACGGACCTGTTGTTACAGAGAATTTTACAGCAAATATTGCCCCGGGAGGGTCTGCCATGTTTACATTTGCTACTACAGCAGATTTATCAACACAAGGACATACTTATACTATAACAGCGAGTACCGCCTTAAGCAATGATCAAGACAATACTAATGATTCTGCAAGTGTTAATGTTACCAATTTATATGCAAATGATATGGGAGTTACAGATATTATAGCCCCACAATCGGGAACAGGATTGGGAAATTCCGAAACTATTCAAGTTGAAATAACCAATTTTGGAGGTGCCTCTCAGTCTAATGTTCCGGTTAGTTATACTTTAGACGGTCAAACCGTAAATGAAACTGCTCCGGGACCTTTTGCTGCAAATTCTACAAGCACTTACACTTTTAGTCAGGGAGGTAATTTTTCTCAAGTCGGAAATCATACGATATCGGCACAAACCAACCTGCCCGGTGATGTTGATAATTCTAATGATAGCTTTTCAAAAGTCGTTACACACATTATATGTCAGCCCTCAGGTAATTGTAATGCAGGTGACGAAATAACTCATGTTCAGTTTGGTAGTATTAATAATACTTCTACTTGTAATGGAACCGGTTATTCAGATTTTACAACAATATCTACGGATTTACAAGCAGGAAATTCTTATGATATGACTATTACCGTAGGTTTTACCGAGGAATATTTTACCGCTTGGATAGATTTTAATGATGATTTTACTTTTGATACTACCGAAAAAATTGTGTCAGATTTTGAATTTGCTCCCAGCGGTTCTGGTGCAGGTAGTTATACTAATACCTTTACGATTGATATTCCTTCTAATGCTTATAACGGTGAACACTTAATGCGCTTAAGAACCAATTGGCGAAATCCTGTTCCTAATGCCTGTTCTAATGTTCAATATGGTGAAACTGAAGACTATAAAGTTATTATATATAACGGTGTTGGTGTTGATGTATTTGAAGGAAACCAAATAACACTTCAAACAATAGAAAATAACCATTTCTTAGTCACTCTTAATAGTCCGAATTACAATAAAGATATGACCGTACAAGTCTATACAATGGGAGGAAAAGAAATTGTCAATCATAATTTGAAAAATATTCAAGGTGCATATACTTACGATTTAAACCTGCAATACGTTTCAAAAGGTGTTTACTTATTACGAATAGGCAACAATGAAGTTGGTAAAATTAAAAAGATTATTGTGAAATAATTATTTCACAAACTAAATAATAAAAAGACGGATAGCAAAAGTTATCCGTTTTTTTATTATTTTTTAAAGATTAGTTGAGCATAACTTATATCTAAGTAATGTTTTTAAAAAAATCATCTTTTTCAAAAGCGGTCCCCACAACTACCAAATCAGCGCCTGCACCCCAAGCTTGTACCATTCTTGTTTTAGTTTTGATACCGCCACCGACTATCAAAGGTAACCGACTGTGTTTCGAAATAGTAGAAATCATGTTGAGCGGTACAGGTTTTTTAGCACCACTTCCGGCTTCTAGATACAACATTTTCATCCCCAACATTTCACCGGCTAGTGCTGTTGCCAAAGCAATATCGGTTTTATTGCGAGGTATTGGTTTGGTATTACTGATATATTCAACCGAAGTACTTTTACCGTTCTCAATCAACAAATAACCTGTCGGAATGACCTCCAAGCCCGAATGATATAAAATTGGTGCCGCTTCGACATGTTTGCCAATTAAATATTCGGCATTGCGTCCGGAAATCAAGCTCAACAATAATAAGGCGTCGGCGTGATGTGTGATCTGTGTCGGGCTACCCGGAAAAAGAATAACGGGCAACTTACAATGCTTTTTTAGTTTTTTAACCAAATCTGACAAAGTTTTTGCACTGATAAAACTACCACCTACAAATAATAAATCAGGCTTAGCTCTATTAATATTTTCTAAAAGTTCGTTAAAATTATGCAAGTTTATTTTATCGGGGTCTAGTAAAATTGACCACATTTTGCGTTGATTTTTCTTTTGTGTTTTTAAAAATTTATAGAGTGTCATTATATTTATGTATTGAGTATTTGTCTTGCTTCAGTTAATATTATGTCTTTGATAATTATTGATGGAATCCTTTATTTTTAAATTTTAACACCAATATCAGATGTAACCTTTGATGATTAAAATAGACATGTCGGTTTCATTTTAACTTTTAATTTTCTGTTACCATAACAGCTTTATACCAATCGGTACCTAGCGAGAAATAATCTTCAAACAGAGGATTAAATCCTGCTTTTTTTAAGATCCAATCTTGCCGTCGGTTCAGGTTACAACCATCGGTAAGTGGGCGCCACACCGGGTTTACAAGGTTTTGTATTTTGCCGTAAAATCGACCGGTTGCATGTATATGTTCTAAAACCAACAATTGTCCGTTACTTTTCAAAACATCTCGATAAACACCGGCAGCCTGTTGTGGATCAGGAACCGTACAAAGTACTAACATTGATGTTACAAAATCAAAAGTCTTAGGTAACTCAGGGTAATTCTTTACAGCTTCAATACCTATATTAAACACGCGAATATTAGGGTAATTTTCAGCTGCTTTCACTGCACGCTTATACATTGGAACTGATGGTTCAATGGCAAATACTTCTACATCTTTCGGATATAACGGAAAATTTACTCCGGTTCCTGCACCTACTTCTAACACTATCCCCGAGGTTTTTTGCAATAATCCTCGACGATGTTCGGTTAAAACCTTTTCTAAAGATTTCATAAACGGATCATAAATTGCCGCCACTAATTTTTGATAGTGTTTACGAATCAATACTTACTGATTTTTTGTTTAAACTCTTCTAAAACTTCTTCCATAATTTTTTCTATTGTAATTTTGTCGGTATTATATTTTGGATATGCCGGTTGCTTTTCGGGAAACAATTCCATAAACAAGGTTTGCGAAGGGAAAGCAAACTCAACTCCCATAGAATTGGCTAATTTTAATATCCCGAGTAACAAAACATGACGACCGTGCATTTCTTCGGCATAATCTTTGGTCATAAAATATACATTGAGTAAGATATTAAGAGACGAATCACCATAATCAACAAATTCTACATTGTAAGGCACAGAATTATATGGTGTATAGTTAGAATAATTACGAGTTGTCGGGTGTAATTCAATGAGTTTTTTAACCCCTTCAACAAATTCTTCTATCAACTCGGGTGGTGTATCGTAACGGATTCCCAAAGTCGTTTTATAGCGTCTGTAAACTCTTTTACCCATATTATTGACAGCAGCTTCCGATAATTTACTGTTCGGTATTTTAAAAATCGTCGTATCTGCCGCTCTGATGATAGATGAGCGAAAACCTACTTCTTCCACACTGCCTTCTATACCGTTCACTACAATCCAGTCACCTATTTTAAAGGGTTTGTCTATAAAAATCATTAAAGTCCCTATCAAATTTTTAACGGTATCTTGTGCAGCTAAACCAACTGCCAAACCGCCAATGGAAGCTCCTGCAATAATAGCTTTAGGGTCAGCCCCCATTATAATAAGAATTTTAAATAACCCGATAACAATAACAACACCCTTTAACGAGTTTTTTAAAATGGGTAATAGTTGATCATCTAACAGATTGTCCGTTTTAGATACACGGTGTTTGTATATAGCGATAAAAACATCAACCAGTTTGAGAAAGACAAATATCCAAAATACGATTTTAGTAAAGCTTAAAGCTGAAATCAGCCAATTACTGATTTTTTGTCCTAAAAGCAGATATGGAATGATTAATTCGAGAATATAAATTCCAAAAATATACGACAACGGATGAGAAAATTGTTGTAAACGTTCATCGAGATTTTCTATGGGTATTTTCGTAATTCGTTGCTTGATAAAATGTAAAATACCAAACAATATTTTTTTAAATAGTATGTGTAAAAAGTAAGTTAATAAAATAGCAAATATCAATCCTAACCATTGCCATATTTCCAGTCCGAAAAACGGTTCTTTTAGATACTCCGGCACATATTGAGATATTATTTCAGCTCCTAAAGGATAAGTTTGATTATAAAGATAATCTATTTTGGCAACTGTACTTTTAGAATAATACCAGTTACTACCGTATTTTTCCAAATAAACTTCGGGTAAGCGATAAGGAAATGGTTTATAAGCATGTCTCGGTATAGGAAAGTTGACAGAATCTATATAATCCGTTTTGTTGGGAATATCATTATAATTGATATACAACCCCTTACCTTCAAAAATATACTTGAGCCGTAAAGCTTTAACTTTTGCAACTGTTACAGGTAAACCGTAAATAGTTTTAGCCGCCGCTTCCGGATGGTAATTATCCGGTGTTAAATTATATAAATGGGTAAAAATCGTACTTCGAGGTGTACTTAAATCAACTACTTGAGCCACGGCAAAATGCATTAGCCAAAATGCCAAAAAAAAGCTGTAATATTTAGTTGATTTTGTCATTATTAATTATAATTTTGTTACAAATTTAAAGAAAATAGTTACTTAAGGTACCAAATATAGTATTTATTACCATTTGAAACGAGTTGCGTTGTAAATTTAATAATTAAAAACTGTAAAGAGCCAATACATTTACACTTTCAAATTAGTATTCCCCTTTTGTTTCATCACCTTCAACAATAGCTTTTGCCGATGAAGTTCCGATACGTTTTACACCAAGTTCAATCATTTTAACGGCTTCATCATAATTGCGGACTCCACCAGCTGCTTTAACAGGTAGCGGACCGGCATTGTCTAACATTATTTTAATACTTTCGAGCGTGGCACCATTGGGTTTGCCGTTTTCGGTTTTGTAAAATCCGGTTGATGATTTAACAAATACCTGTTTAGCTTTATCTAAACCTATAGTTTGAACGACGATATCTCGAATCAAAGCTGTTAATTCGGCAATTTGTTCAGGTGTTAAAGCAGCTACTTCAATAATCCATTTGGCAACTTTTCCATTTTTAAGAGCTAATAGTGTGCCTTCAAAAACTTCTTTTTTGACATACTCTTTTTCTCCTTTTTTGAAAGCTTCATAATTGACTACATAATCCAGTTCATCAGCTCCGTCATTAATTGCTTTTTGGGCTTCGGCTAATTTTAACTTATAATTTAAAGTCCCCTCGGGAAAACCGATAACGGTTCCTACTTTAACCGGCGCACCGGCTTGGTCAATCATTTGACGCGCCATCTTGACATAATCAGGGCGAATCATGACCAGATAAAATCCGTTATCAATTGCCTCTTGAATAGTTTGCTTCACTTTTTCGACTGTTTCGGCTTCACTCAAACCGGATTGTTCCGGTGTTTTTAGATAGGTACTGTCTAAATATTGTTTGATATTCATTTTTTTTTCTGCAAATTTAGTGATTATTTTGAGGAATGTGTATTTTTTATCCTTCATTGTATGTTTTGTGCTTTACATATTATTGCTTGGTTTATATATTTTTTGGCTCTATATCGATTTAAGTGGGTTATATATATAATGTCTCTAATACTAATACCTACTTTGGGGGTCCAAAACTTGGTTTAATTGTTTTATTATAATCATTTCAGTCCTTCGGGTTTATTTAGTAAACCCCGTAGGGATGATATATTTATAGAGAATTCAAAACAATAAAAATATAAACCCCGTAGGGGTGAAATTATACCAATTCCTTAATATCAGCTCCGTAGGAGCGTGCTGTTTGTAGCAAGATGAATTAATGATATCTCATAGCTCCGTAGGAGCGACCTGTAACGTAGTTTATTGATCATTTTTCAGGTCGCCCCGATGGGGCTTCTAGAAATTATCATAACTTTTTAACTACTACAAACGGTATCGCACCTACGGCGCTCAAAGGATTTAATGCTAAAATTCAACTTGTCAAAAAAGAGTAAGAGGCTATAGAAATATGGAGAACTTTATCAATATGATTTACTTCATATGCGAATAACTTAATTTTGATTACCCACTATATTTGACATAGAGCCTATTTTTTCTGTTTCTGATTTGAGGAAATGAGGATAGATTTATTTTCAAATTACTTTAACAATATAAGTCACATAAATTCATATAAGTTTTTATTTTTCGTGTCTTTGTGTGTCTTATGTAGTTTTATGTTATTTCAGATTTTTTAAATTAAAAACAGAAAACCGGATAATTTTTAACTATCCGGTTTTTTATGTAAAGAGTTTATAATTTTAATCTTCTACTTTAAAGATAATAGGTAAAGTATAAGTAACTTTTACCGGTCTGTTTCGTTGTTGTCCGGGTTTCATTTTGGGTAGCTTGGCAATGACACGCTTAGCTTCTTTTTCCAAATCTTTGTATTTAGAACGAGCTTTAATGTTAGTCACACGTCCATCTTTACCAATAGTAAACATGGTTAAAATTTTGACACGCTCACCGGACAATCCCAAATCGGATGCTATATCAGTATTGAAGTTACGTCCAACAAATTTTTGTATTTTTTTACTCATACAATCTTTTAAAGCTTTACCCTTTTTACCTTCACACCCGGGATAGATAGGTGGATTTTGGATAAATTGAAAAGCCACTTCTACATCGGTTTCTTCAACATCTTCGGTATCTAAATCTTCAACTTCTTGAATTTCTTCTTCATCATCGGTTTCGGTAGAAGCAACTACATCTTCCTTAACGTCTTTTTCATCTTCTACAACTTCTATTTCTTCCGGTGGTGCTACTTGTTTGGGTGGTGGTGGTAGTTTTATGTCTTCTACATTGACTTCTAAAGTTTCATCTTCTTCATCGCCTTGTAAATTCAGTTTGTCAATACCTATTTCTTTTTCATAAACTTTCATTTCTATTAATCTCCACGATGTAAATAAAACGACTACCAAGCCGATTAGAAGGAAAGTGGTACTGTAATTATTTAAGTTAGCTCTTGGTGATTTTTTTGGTTCCATATATAATTTTTTTGACTTTAATGTTGATAATCAATTAGTTAAAAGCACGTTTTTTATTCCTTAAAATATCGGTAAACATAAACGTGTTTAGTAAAAATTTATTTTTGCTAATATATAAAATATTTTTTTATACCAATAAGTTTATTCCTAAGGAATATTTAAATATTTATGTGTTTGTAATGATATTTGCCATTTTGGATGATGTTGAACATAATTAATGATTAGGGGAGTCATTTTATTGCGCTGCGACCATTCGGGTTGTAAATATAATTTACATCCGCTTTTTTTTATTAAATTGGCTTGCGACTCGGCAAAATCAAAATCGGTCTTGTTTTGTATAATAATTTTCAGTTCATCAATGTTTTTATAAAATTTTGCATTAGGTAGTTCGTTTTTTTTTGGAGACAAACAAATCCAATCAAAATCTCCGGAAATATCTCCGGTTCCCGAAGTTTCCAAGTGTATTTTCTTAGCTTGTTTTTTAAGTTTACCTGTAAGGAATTTTAAGTTGTATAATGTCGGTTCTCCTCCTGTGATAATGACATTTTCGATATGTTTAGGAATTTGATCTATAATAGTTTCGATTTCAATTAACGGATGTCGTTTCGGATCCCAACTTTCTTTAACATCACACCAATGACAACCAACATCGCATCCACCGATACGAATAAAATAAGATGCTAAACCGGTATGATAACCTTCACCTTGTATAGATAAAAAGTGTTCCATTACAGGCAATAGTCTTCCGTCATTATCATATATATTATTTGTCATTTCACTTAAAATTGGCTGCAAAATTACACTTTTTATAGTGAGAATACCAAACTTTATTGGTATTGTATCTAACCGGCTACTTTATTAGGGTTATAACATTGAAAGGGAACTTCTTTGTCTTTAAAAACAATACCGTACTGTTCCAATTCTTGCAGAATAGGCTCGTAAATTTCCTTGGTAATAGGCAATTGCACGCCCGGGGTTTTAATTTCGCCCTTTAATATTTTAAGTGCGGCAATAGCGACCGGTAAGCCAACGGTTTTTGCCATTGCAGTATAAGTTTGATCCTCACCTTTAACGACTAATTGCGAATCAATTTGCTTAAATTTATCATTGATTTTGTAACCGAATTTATGATACATCACAATCATATCTTTATCATCAGGTTTCAGTGTCCATTTATCTTCCAAAATTCTTTGCAAGATTTGTGCAGGAGTAGCATTTTTCAATCCTATTTTGGTTTTATCGTCAAATAAGTCCAATTCTTCTAATTTTAACCATAATTCGTCATCCTGATCTATCTTCATATATTGTCGCAATTTTAACTCAACCGAATCTGAAGGACTAAAAGGCAAAAAGCTATTGATAAAATCACGCTTAGTCATATTTTCTGAACCTTCTATAGCGTAAGTGTCATCTGTCATGCCAAGCTGAACAAAAATATTCCAAGCACGTGAAAATCCAACCCGCCTAATAGTGCCTCGATATAATGTTGTGACATCTTCTAAGCCGTAAACTGATTGGTATTTTAACGAATCTCTATTTGGGTAAGCTTCAAAACGTCCATATCCGTCTATATCTAAAAATTCGGTACGTCTAAATAATTTTTGATATGGAATATATTTGTATTGTCCGGCATGTAAAAATTTTGCCACCCCACCTTGTCCGGCAACCACCACATTGCGAGGATTCCAAGTAAACTTGTAATGCCATAAATTGTCATCGCTTTCAGGTGCAACCAGTCCACCGGTAAAAGATTCAAACAACTTCATTTTTCCACCACTCCGCTTAATTTTATCTATAATACGCATAGCACTCATATGGTCAATACCGGGGTCTAAACCTATTTCATTCATGAAAATCAGTTGTTTTTTTAATACTTGATCATTAAGTGCTTTAAGCTCATCGCTGATATATGAAGCTGTTACCATGTGTTTAGCATATTTAACAGCATCAAGTGCTACTTGCATATGAAAACGTGCCGGTAACATAGAAATAACCAAATCGGTATTGGCAATCAGTTCCCCTCGAATTACATCGTCAAAAATATTTAGTGTTTTGAGTGTGAAATGTTTATCATTTCCGATAATTTTCTGTGCCAATGATAAATCTTTATCAACTATCGTTATTTTTAAATTTTCAGTTTCGGCATGTTGTTTTAAATACGCCATTAATGACGAAGTTGATTTTCCTGCACCTATTAATAATATTTTATTCATATCATTTATTTTATCTAAGTAATGAATTTTACATAGTTTATTAACCAAAAGTTTTACATAAAAAACCGAATTTCAAAAGTAAGCAATTCTAATTAATTTATGTCTGCACACTGAGGGATATATTCGTTTTTATGACAAATATCAGGTTGCTGATTTTCATAGTTAAAAATTTATGTTAAATTTACGTTCCAAAAAAAAACACTTATGAATAACCGAAAAAAAATTGAACATTTTATCAAAAAACATCGCAGAGATATAGTAAATAATCCTAAGCGATCGCAGATGATTAAAACTGCTGTTAAAAACAATGAAGCTTTAGTTTCGGAAAGTGGCGCCTTAGCTACTTGGACACCCAAAGAGTCAACCGGACGTAGTCCGAAAGATACTGTTATAGTTAAACGAAAAACCAATACCAAACATATTGATTGGACTTCTCCTAACAATTTGCCAATTGATGAAAACACCTTCAACATGCTGGTTGATGATGCGTTGCATTATTTAGGTAAATCAAAACACTTATACCAAACTGACCGCGTTATCGGTGCTGATGTTGATTATGCTTTACCTGTTAAAACTTTAACCACTCATGCTTTGGCAGCTTTGTTTACTGATAATATGTTTCGTCCGGTTCCTAAAAACATTAAAAAAAGTACTTTTGCCGATCAAGAGTTTTTATTATTACATGTACCCTATAAAAAACTTAAATCTGAAAAATACAAAGGGCTCTTACGAAAGCTGGAAAATGGAAAAACATCTGATATGGCTGTTGCTACGGATTTTGAAAATCGTATCGGTGTTATTATCGGTTCGGCATATATGGGTAGCATGAAAAAAATGCTGTTTACAACTATGAATTATCTGCTACCGTTTCATAAAGTATTACCATTGCATTGTTCTGCCAATGAGGGTAAAAAAGGCGATGCTGCATTATTGCTCGGTTTATCCGGTACCGGAAAAACTACCTTATCGGCTGATCCGAAACGGCGATTACTCGGTGATGATGAACACGGTTGGAGTAAAAAAGGTATAGCAAATTTTGAAAACGGATGTTATGCCAAAATGATTGATATTACTGCTGAGAGTGAACCGGATATTTACGATGCCGTCATGCATAAAGACAAATATACCAAACATGGCTCTATTGTTGAAAATGCCATGATTTATCCCAATAGAAAATTTGACTTTTTTGATACCCGTTTGACACCTAATTCGCGTGCTTCTTATCCATTAAAATATCTTAAAAACATTAAAAAATCGTCCAAATCGGGACATCCGAGTACTATATTGTTTCTAACAGCTGATGCTTACGGCGTATTACCTCCCATATCAAAATTGGACCCAAATCAAGCTATGTTATGGTTCTTAATGGGTTATACATCCAAACTTGCCGGAACCGAAACCGGTGTAACCGAACCACAGGCAACTTTTTCACGCTTTTTCGGACAACCATTCATGCCGCTTAATCCGGATATTTATGCTGATATGCTCGGTAAAAAAATGCAAAAATATCAAACGGAAGTGTATTTGATCAATACCGGTTGGACAGGCGGTCCATATGGTGTGGGTAAACGCATGAAGTTGTCATATACCCGCAAAATGGTCGATGCCGCTTTGGAAGGTAAGCTTAAAGATGTAGAATATGTCTATGATGAGTTATTTCACGTCAATATACCTAAGGAAGTACCGGGAGTACCTGCCGGTATTTTATTCCCCAAAAATACTTGGGATGATACTGAAGCATATGATAAAACCGCTCAAAAACTAGCCAAAGAATTTGCTAAAGCATTTGATAAAAATTATGGCGATAAAAACATCAAACCGGAAGTCGTTAAAGAATGTCCGGGAAAATAACCCTATTTATTAGTATTCAATATCTACAAGCATCGGCAATCCGGTGCTTGTGGTTTTATATGACTTTTTGTGACTAGCTCTATTGGAAACGATACTTAAAATTCATCTGCTTTATTTATCATAATTTTTGTTTATAGTCTTACATAGCCACCGCACAAATCTTGTTGTGTAGTTAGTTTTTTAATAAAGCGCTACAATCAAAAAAAACGATTGTATAAAATTTATTAATTTTGAAGCATGAGCCATAGAAAAGTTCGTTAGAAGATGTAATTGCATTTAGCATATTTTAAAAATATAAACAACACGATGCAATTGTGCGGTAGCAGTGGTTATTATAAAGAGTTAATCAATACTATAAAATGAAGAGAATACTGTATTTGATTTTAATATTTGTATTAGTTTTAGTGTTTACTGAATTTAACAATGAGCTGATGCTTATATTATATTCTAAGTCCGATAGCGCTTCCTATTTAACTGAAATGGTACAACCAAAAACATATGCATCTATATTATTAGTTATTCTTAATATTGTTATTATATGGAAGTATCAAAATATTAAAGTGGTTTTAACATTGTTTCTGTTTTCTATAATAACAATTTTATTATTGAATAGAATAGTTGCTGTACGGATATATCCCACTTGTGAAATAACAACAGGGTGGTTTTTATTTAGAACTCAAATGATAGATATAAGTAATAATGAACTAAATGAAACAAGTTATAACAAACTGCCTTTTTGGAGAATAAGAATAAAAAATAAAGATATTGATGTAATAATTTTTGTAGGACCTTTTCAAGAGAATGAAACACTAGACTTATTAAAAGATAATCACATTAATGAAATCCCCGCTGATGCGCAATTATATCACGTTCCATACTAGCGAGATCGGATCCAAAGAATTTAAAAAACAATAAGATAATCAGCCGGTTTACAATGAAAAAACTTTATTTAAATATTATTTTGGCTTTTATACTTCATAGTTGCAATTTTTATGATGATTATTGGTCTTTAAAAAAAATAGATTTAAAAGAAGGACAATTTGTTGATGTGATTCAATTAATTGACAAACAAAATGTTTATTTAGGAGGATCGCAAATGATTGGTACTTATGATTCTAAATTAGAAGATAAAAATCCCTTTATCCTTCAATATAATTATTTGCAAGATACTATAGTTGGTGAAAGAAATGATTTTGATTGTAATACCATAACCAACTTTAATAAATATTCCGGTTTTATTGTAGCATCCGGTTTAAACTACAAAGTTAAACCTTATTATGAAAATGTTTATTATTTAAATAAGGGTAAGAGTTGGAAAAAAATACAGGTTCCTTATAAAAAAACAGATTTATTAACTATAAAAGATAGTTTAACTTACTATTTTATTAAAGACTCAGATCAATTCGGTTTTACAATCTTAAAAACGAAAGATGGTGGTTTATCTTGGAATGAACATGATATATTAATGAAGCCCAATGAAAAAGATGATTTTATTGATTATTGTGTTTGGAATGATAAGCTTTTTGGTGTAAGATGGCCTTTTTCTGATTTAAAGAAAAAATCACTGTTATATTTAGATTTGAAAACTTATAAGTTTAGTCAAGATGTACCTCTACTTGAAAATGAAAAAGTAAGGAAAATTAAACCTTTTAAAAATAAAATATATTTATTGACTAAAAATAAAGATTATGGCTTTATAAAAGTATTGGATGCTTCAAAAAATGAACTAAAAATAGTTGAAAAACTTTTATTAGATGAAAATGACTATCCATCAGAACTATATCTATATAAAGATTTTCAAATTGTTATAATTAGTAATAGTGTCCTTCTTGGTCCTTCCTACAAATTAATGTATAAAAAACAAAATGAACGCAAATGGCAAATTGTTGATTTTCCTTTTATGTATGAAAAAGTTATAACTTTTGAAAATGGTGTATTAATGGCTGTAACCGGAATTTATACAAATGAAATTGTTTATATTGATTTTAGTAAGTTCTAATACTGCACGCTGATGCGCAATTGCATCAGGTTCCATACCAGCCACCGTACGAGTCTTGTTGTGTGGTAGCGGGGTTTTTATTATTTGAGTTTCTTGCGTATGATATATTTGATAAAATGGATAATACTTTTGTCTAATCCATCATATTATAATTTTTATTTATGGTGTTATACCATAAGCACTTGGTTTTATCTGTAACTTTGCTTTATCAAACAATGGTAACAATGAAAAAACACTTCATACTAATAGGTTTGCTTACAGTTTTTAGCTGTCAAACCCAAAAAAAACCGACAATGAAAACACCCGAAACCCATAAATATACCAACGATTTAATTCACGAAAGCAGTCCGTATTTGTTACAACATGCGCACAATCCGGTGCATTGGCACCCATGGGGCAATAAAGCGCTCGAAGAAGCCCAAAAAAATAATAAATTGTTGATTATCAGCATTGGTTATGCGGCGTGTCATTGGTGTCATGTGATGGAACACGAGAGTTTTGAAGACACAACGGTTGCCAAATTGATGAATACCTATTATGTGCCGGTCAAAGTCGATAGAGAAGAACGTCCCGATGTTGATAAAATATATATGAGTGCGGTACAACAACTAACCGGTCGCGGTGGCTGGCCACTCAATATCGTGGCGTTACCCGACGGACGTCCTGTTTGGGGTGGCACATACTTTCCAAAAAGTAACTGGATGCAAGCACTGAAACAGATTGCAGACATGTGGCAAAACAATCCTGATAAACTTTATAAAGTTGCCGACCAATTAACGCAAGGTATCAAAACAGCAGAAATTGTACATCCCAATACCACACAAAAATCATTTGATACTACAACAATTAAAAATGCCTTAAATTTTTGGAAACAATATAAAGATGATAAATACGGTGGTTTTAATCGCACACCAAAATTTCCCATGCCGTCGCAATACCGGTTTTTATTACGAGCCGGCTATCAATTAGATGATAAAGACATAGAAAACTTTGTGAAACTGACTTTAGATAAAATAGTACAAGGCGGTATTTATGACCACATAAACGGCGGATTTGCGCGCTACTCAACCGATAAAAAATGGCATATTCCACACTTTGAAAAAATGCTATATGATAATGCCCAATTAGTCAGTCTGTATTCAGATGCTTATAAATTATATCATCAACCGGCTTATAAACAAGTGGTAAAACAAACATTACAATTCGTTGAAAATGAACTAACCGACCCGACAGGCGCTTTTTACTCATCGTTAGATGCTGATAGCAATAATGCCCAAGGATACTTGGAAGAAGGCGCTTATTATGTATTTACAAAACCCGAATTGCAAAAAACTATAGGCATAGATTTTCCGTTGTTTAAAGAATACTATAACATCAACGCATACGGCTTATGGGAAAGTGGTAAATACCATCTGATAAAAAAGATGAACGACGAAGAGTTTGTTAAACAATACAACATTAGTTTGAACGAGTTGCAAAAAAAGGTCGTAGAATGGCAACAAAAATTATATCAACTTAGACAACAGCGCCCACAACCGCGACTCGACGACAAAACCTTAACCTCTTGGAATGCTTTAATGCTCAATGCCTTTATCGATGCTTTTAAAACTTTTGCCGAGCCTCATTATTTAGAAATAGCACGTCGCAATGCCGATTTTTTACTAAAACATCAACTAAGACCGGACGGTAGCTTATACCATAATTATAAAAATAGTAAAAGCAGTATCGATGGCTATTTGGAAGATTATGCATTTTTGATAAACGCCTTGATTAATCTGTATGAAGCCACCGGCACTGAAAAATATTTACTAAAAGCTAAAGATTTGAGTCAATATGCTTTAAACAATTTTTATGACACTTCCTCAGGAATGTTTTACTTTACGTGTTGCCATCAAAACGGCTTATTGACACGCCCCATGGAACTCGATGACAATGTAATCCCGTCATCTAATGCTATAATGGCAGACAACCTGTTTAAACTGGGACACTTTTTTGAAAAACAAGAATATATAGATAAAAGTCATCAAATGTTACATAATATATTACCTAAAATTAACCGATATGCGCCGGGTTACTATCAATGGCTTAATGATATGCTCGATCAAATTGAGTCATTCTATGAAATTGCTATTACAGGTAATCAATCTAAAAACAAAAGTAAAAACTTATGGCACTATTACATCCCAAATAAAATTTTAGCATTTTCTGAAACACCTTCAAATTTACCATTATTAAAAGACCGGTATGTGTCTAATCAAACCTATATATATTTATGTGTTGACAATACTTGCCTCTTACCCGTAACAGATGTTAAAGAAATTGTAAAAAAAATCAAAGTAAAATTGTGATGTTTGTCATTTTGTTATATCTTTGCACAATTAAAAAAATATATTTAAGTTATGAAAAAATTAGGATTATTTATGTTAGCCGTTTTGATGATTGGACTATCATCTTGCGGTGGCGACAATGCCAACAAAGCTAAAGACGCTGCCAACAATGCAGTAGAAGCTACAAAAGACGCAGCTGAAGATGCTGCTGAAGCTACCAAAGAAGCTGCTAAAGAAGCTGTTGATGCAACCAAAGAAGTCGCTAAAGATGCTGCTGAAGCAGCTAAAGATGCCGTTGCCGATGTTGACGGAAAAGCTTTATTCTTAAACAATGGTTGTGTTGCTTGTCACCAAGTGGACAAAAAAACCGTTGGACCTTCTATTAAAGAAATAGCTGCTGCTTATGATGGTAAAAAAGAAGATTTAATTAAATTTTTAAAAGGTGAAGGAAAAGCTATAGTTGACCCTGCTCAATTTGCTGTTATGCAACCAAACTTAGCTACCACCAAAAAAATGAATGATGCTGAAAGAGCCGGTTTAGCCGATTATATGTTAAGCAACAAATAAGAATATTCTCTTATATGATAAAAAACCACCCTAAAAAAGGGTGGTTTTTTTATCAACTTGTGTATTTACTAATATTTTGTCAAATAAAGAACAAAAATCTATAGTTATTTCATAAAATGTCGATTTTTAGTAAAAAAATATCGATGAGTTGTGTTTTTTTAAGCTTTTGTTATAAAAATTACATTATTTAATTAATAAAACATCTAATTTTGAATAAAAAATATTCGATTATGAAAAAAATATATATATTATTGATCAGTAGTTTCATTTTATTAGCCGGTTTTATCTCTCCTCATAAAAACATCAATAAATTACCCACCGATTTTATTAATATTGATGGCAAAACATTAGTAATAAAAAAAGGGTGTACGTTATGTCATCATACTGACAAAAAAATTGTAGGTCCTTCTTTAAAAGACATATCAAGTAAATATGAAAGTAATATGTCTAAAATTTTAAACTTTTTAGAAGGAAAAAGTGATCCTATAGTTCAGCCGGAAGAATTTCAATATATGAAACCGGTTTTAAACCAACTAAAACACGCTTCAAAAGAAGAAAGAGAAGCAATTGCCAAATATATAGCCGGTTTAAAATAATTACTTTTTATATTTCATAGGTAAATGGACAAGCTTTTTTGTTTCAAAAAAAGGCTCGTTAAAATAATTTTTTAAATCATAAACACGAGTATTCTTATAAGGAGCCAACTCTTTGGACAAATCGC
Organism: Flavobacteriales bacterium; assembly: GCA_026996605.1. Classification (GTDB taxonomy): domain Bacteria; phylum Bacteroidota; class Bacteroidia; order Flavobacteriales; family Flavobacteriaceae; genus WGBX01. The sequence goes on along the minus strand of JALWLE010000008.1, from coordinate 6,709 downwards.
CACCTTTAAGGTATAATATGCCGTTTTTTAACGGGTGTATAGAATTTTTTTTGATTTTTCCTTTCACCCATCTGACAAAATTAGGCATCTTGGTTACAGCCCGACTGACGATAAAATCATATTGCCCATCGATGTTTTCTACACGATTGTGTATTGTCTCAATGTTTTTTAATTGCAATGCGTCGGCAACAGCATCAACCACTTTAAGCTTTTTGCCAATGCTATCCACCAAATAAAAATTAGTTTCGGGAAACATAATAGCTAAAGGTATGCCCGGAAAACCGCCACCGGTTCCGACATCTAAAACATCAGCTTGCGGCAAAAAATTGATGACTTTAGCAATCCCCAAAGAATGTAATACATGATTGATATAAAGTTCATCTATATTTTTGCGTGAAATCACATTTATTTTGCTGTTCCAGTCTTTATATAGCGGATATAGATGTGTAAAACGTTCTATTTGTTCTGGTGTTAAATCAAAATACTTTTTGATAAGCCGGACATCTTTCATAAACTAAATGCTTTGTGCAAAAATACAGTTAAATCATAATAAAATTCTACATATTCGTATATTTATCGAAAAAATCTGGACAAAATTAGGCAATAAAACCAAATAACAATAATAGGTTCACTATATTTGTGTATTTATATAATTTTATCACTCTTATAAATTTTAGGAAATAATACGAAAACCCAATCACTATGAAAAAATTTTTAAAATACTTTTTACTTCTCTTACTGATTTTAGCCGTTGGCGGTTACTTTTATGTTCAAAACATCAAAAAATCAGCACTTCCCGATTACAATCAAAATATCAAAATAGCCGGACTGATCGATGATGTTCAAGTCTATAGAGACGTGCATGGTATTCCACATATTGTAGCGCAAAATGAACATGATTTATACACTGCTGTCGGTTATTTATCAGCACAAGACCGTTTGTGGCAAATGGACTTATTACGCCGTGTTACGCAAGGACGTTTGTCTGAAATTTTCGGTAAAAAAATGATTGATACAGATGTGTTGCTACGCAAATTACAAATGCCGGCTACATCACATAAGCTTTATGCTAAATTAGACGACAAGGTCAAACAACCCTTAGTAGCTTATGCCCAAGGCGTCAATGCCTACATTCAAGACCATCAAGATGATTTACCTTTCGAGTTTAAAGTACTGGGTTACAAACCGGAACATTGGCAGCCGGAACAATCCTTGAATTTAGTCGGATTTATGTCGTGGAATCTCGAACTCGGTTACAAAATGGAAGTGCTTTTGCACCTGTTAAAAGACAAAGTCTCTAAAGAAGAATTTGCCGAACTTTTGCCGGATTACAAAGTTCAAAAAACCTATGTGTATCCGTCATATAAATTTCCGGTTCCTATAAAAACCGATACGGTTTTGGTCGCCGCTTTAAATAACATCGGCATGTTAGCCCCCGATATTTTTAATGGCAGTAACAACTGGGTGGTCAGTGGACAAAAAAGTACCACCGGCAAACCGATTTTTTCTAATGATATGCACTTGCATTTGGATATACCCGGTATTTGGACACGTATGCACTTGATGATTCCGGGCAAACTCAATGTTACCGGTGTGGTCTTGCCCGGTGAGCCGTTTGTGGTTGCCGGACATAACGAACATATTGCCTGGGGTATGACCAACGTCATGCTTGACGGTGCTGACTTTTATGTCGAAACAATCAATCCCGAAAACAAAAACCAATACAAACTGAACGGGAAATGGCGCGATATGCTTGTTAAAAAAGAAAAAATTTATGTCAAAGGACAAAAAGAACCGGTAGAAAAAACTTTGTATTTTACGCATCGCGGTCCCATTTTTACCTCTTTTGACGACGTAAGTGTGATGCCGGTTTCCATGCATTGGATTGGTAATGAAGAAACCCGTGAAATAGAAGCTTTACAAGGACTTTCCAAAGCTAAGAATTGGGAAGAATTTAAGCAAGCCATCAAGGGCTTTAAATCAGTTAGTCAAAATATCGCTTATGCCGATACGCAAGGTAATATCGGTATTCATATGGCAGGTAGGCTTCCCAAGCGCTCAGCCCCCGGCTATTTGTTTCTACCCGGTGACACCGACCGCTACGATTGGAAAGGCTATGTGCCGTTTGACAGTCTGCCTTATGAGTACAATCCCGCTCGCGGATTTGTGTCGTCTGCCAATAATAAATCGGTAGATGACAGCTATCCGTATTACATTAGCGAATGGTATGATTTACCGTACCGTATCAAAAGAATCCGACAAATGTTGACGGCTAAAGACAAACTTTCAACAGCAGATTTCAAACAAATGCTTGCCGACCACCATTCGGTACAAGCCGACGAAATACAACCGGTTTTACTCAAACATTTATCAGAGACGAAAGACTTCAACACAGAAGAACAAACAGCTTTCGAATTGCTCAAAAATTGGGATCATGTTTACGATACCCAACAAACTGCACCGGCTATTTTTGAAGAAACCATGCGACAATTAATTAAAAATTTAGTATCCGATGAAATGCCCAAACCGGTTTATCAAATGTATTTAAAATCTATTTTAGCTTCTAAATACCTGATAGACAACGTTTTTAAAAACAACAATTCGGCTTGGGCTGATGACATTAATACTAAAACTAAAGAAAATTTTCACCAGATACTTGTCAAATCTTTTAAAGATGCCGTCAAAGTTTTAACCGAAAAATATGGCAGCGTTAAACAAATACATTGGGGTGATATTCACAAGTTGAGATTACAACACCCGTTGGGTAAAGTCAAAATGCTTGATATGGCGTTTAATCTTAATCGAAACATTAATGCCCCCGGCAATGCCAATACGGTCAATCCGTTTACGTATGTTTTAACAACCGATTATGATGCTAATATGGGTGCCTCGGAAAAACATATTTTCAATACGGCTGATTGGGACCAATCCTATAGTATTTTACCAACCGGTATCAGTGGCAATCCGGCAAGTCCGTTTTATTGCAACCAAAGTGCCGATTATGTTAAAGGTGCTGTTTATCAGGATATTTTTAGTTTGGATAAAGTTAAAAAAACAAGCAAATACACAATAATTATTTCAAAAAAATAATATTTTTTTAAAATAATACGATTGTTTGTTACTTTAGTTTCAAAATTTTATTATTTTCGAACATTAAAACAAAACTAATTATTAAAACATTATAGTATGAAAATAAAAAGTTTGCTGTTATTGTTCAGTATTTTTATCATAACTAGTATCTCTTGTAAAAAAGAAGACGAAAAAGAACCTGAGACTGTTCCGAATACCTTTACTAAAAAAGCTGTTTTAGAAGAATTCACAGGTGAATGGTGCGGATATTGTCCGGATGGTGCAGCTATTATCAGACAACTTAAAGTTGATAAACCGGACAATTTTTTTGCTATTTCCTATCATATTAGCGATCCTTTTGAAATACCCGCCGGACGAAGTTTAGACAACACTTTTAACAGTCTTGGTTACCCAAGCGCTACAATTGATCGTGAAGGACACACTGTTTCCAGAAGTATTTGGGAAAACCGAATCAATCAAGCATTAGCTAATGACGCAGAATGCGGTTTAAAAATTAATACTTCTATTAATGGCAATACTTTAAAAGTTAAAGTTAAATTTGCCGGGACTAATGATTTCGATGCTTTTTTAACTGTCGCTGTTATTGAAGATGATGTCCCTGAAAGTTCTCCGGGAGCACAAAATGGTGCCCCAATGGGTTATAAACATCCCGATCTCTGCAGAGCTATTGTATCAAATACAACAGGAGACCCTATTAGTGTTAAAAAAGGAAAAATAGAATCTAAAACTTATGATAATATTGACTTGTCTAATTATGATAAAAACAAAGTTTATGTAGTGGCTTTTATTCATAACAATATAACAGGTAGTGACAAAAGTATATATAACGCACAAGGCGTGAAAGCCGGTGAAGACAAAGATTTTGATTAATCTTAATTATATAAAATTTATTAAAGTTCCGGCAAAACCGGAACTTTTTATATTTGAATTGTGAAAAACCTTTTTACATACATAGTATTAAGTATTGGATTCTTTTTTACAGCCTGTAAAAAAGAACATAAACCTGTTGAGATACCGGACACCCGAAGTTTTTTTATGGGTTTTACGCCTTTCCCTTATGATATGACACAACAAGCCGTTGATGAAACTTATCAAAATATTATAAATGACGGAGATTTGGTTTTAGTACATTTTGATAATGGTGTGCCGTGGAATGAAGCTTTAAATGATTTACCTTTTCCTAATGATATACAGTATAATATTAATAAAGCCAATACCACCATACCGGTAGATCACAAAATATTTTTAACCTTAACCCCTAATCATATAGATAGAGAGACCTTAGCACATTATTGGAATAACAACGGTACGCAACAAGATCTTCCCGCTCCTTGGAACACTTATTCATTTAATCATCCTAACGTAATTAGCGCTTATATCAAGTACTGTAAGAGAATGATCGATGCTATTCAGCCTGACTTTTTTGCTTATGGCATTGAAGTAAATGGTGGTTTAAGAGAAAACACCTCAAATTATGACAATTTTATGGTTTTGGCCGATACCGTTTATAGACGTTTAAAACAGGACTATCCGCAACTTCCTGTTATGATGACTTTCCAAGACCAATCTTATAACAAGACCAAATCCGAACTTATACACATAACGCGTAATTTGATGACTTACAGCGACTATATGGCAGTAAGCACATATCCTTTTTGGTTATACGGACAAAATTCGCAAGCTTCAAACCCTGATAATATCCCACAAAATTGGTTAACGGAAATGCATGACATAGCCCCTGAAAAACCTTTTGTTATTTCCGAGACCGGTTATATTGCCGAAGATTTGGTCATACCGGCTTACCAAGTGAATATACACGGACAAGCGGATTGGCAAAAAACTTATACTCAAAAATTATGTCAAAAAGCCAATGAATTGCAAGCCGAATTTATCTGTTGGTTTGTTTACCAAGACTATGATTTAATGTATCAACATCTAAATAATCCACCTCCATATTTTTTAGTTTGGAAAGATAACGGAATGCTTGATGGAACAGGGCATCCGAGACCGACATTAACCACTTGGCGAGATTGGCTTAACAAAACTAAAAAAACTAATTAGTATTGTTTACTTATTTTTGTTTAATTTGCTAAATATTGATAATCAATTAATTACAATTTTGGCATAATCCTTGCAAATAGTTAAGTAAAAAAAAACTTAATACTATGAAACTATTTGCTGCTTATCAAAAAATGAAAGAACGATCACTTCAACTGTTAGCCAAAGGTTTATTAGATGACTATTTTGAACTATTAGTCAGCATGTCTCAAATTGAAAAACAATTGACAGAATTGCGATACTTAAACTAATTTTTTTCATATTATTTCCATAGATTTTTTGTTTGTCATTTACAGCGCTTGATAATTGTTTCAGGCGCTTTTTTTTAATTTTAGAAATCTACTTTTTTGTAGATATGGAAACAGACGAAATTAGGGTCTGCTAGGTTTTCTAAACCTGACAGGTCTTTTCTGTTTTTATAATACATCAAATAGTTAAACGAATTTTATGGAAATATCCGTGCCGAGATATACCAAAATCATATTTTCCACTTCAAATCCGGCTTGGGTCAAATAATCGGCATAAACTTGTAATTGTTTGGTATGTTTATGTTCTTCAGCACCGGTTTTATAATCGATAATCGTGATTTTATCGTTTTTTATCAACAAACGATCGGGTCTTTTTTGTTTGAAAATACCTTGGGCAGACGGAATGAGAATATCCCGTTCGTTTAAAATTTGATAGGCGTCTGAAAAATAAGTTTTTAAATCCGGATGATGAATAATTTGTTCTACCAAACCGGCAATTTCGGTTTTTAAAACGGTTTCCAAACCGGTTAACAATTTATCTTTTTGTTGCTGCCATTGTGTAACAGTCGTTACCTGACTCAATATATCGTGCATTTGCAAACCGTACAGGATTGCCGATTTTTTATGTTCAGACCAACGTTCAAACGAAAAAGTGTTGATTTTTAAGAAATTATCTTGCTGTTTGAGTTGCCAATTTTTATAATATAACCGGTTTAAACTTAAAGTTTTGTTATTCGAAGCCGGTTTTTTATCAAGGCGTTTCGGTGTGCCGTATTCAAAAGTTTGTCCGTCAAAATCCGGAAAATTTTGTTTTAAATAATCATAAAATATTTGACTGACTTTTAGATTTTTCGGTTTATCAGGCACCTTAAAGGTAACCACGTATAATTGTTCGACTGCTCGTGTCAATGCTACATAAATCCGGTTTAAATTGTCAAAGGTTTTTTCGCTGGCAGCTTGTACATAAATGTTTTGGTAGGCTTCTATTGATGAATTTTCCAAAGCGCCCATGCGTATAGGCAAAGTTTTAAACCCTTGATAATCAACAGGATTTAAAGGTATCCAAACTTTGGTCTCTTTATCTTTTGACGACAAAACGGCTTCGTCGGTATAATAGATGACTACCGGAAATTCCAAGCCCTTGGCTTTGTGAACGGTCATAATTTTGACAGCGCCTTTTTTGTCGGGTGCGGCAATACTGAATTTATGAGCTATCGATGTCCACTCGTTGAGAAAAGCTTTTAGGGTCGGCAAATCTTTTTGACTAAATTGGTAAACTTTTTCTAAAAATGCTTGCAAATAGGCCTGTTCTT
>JALWLE010000007.1 GCA_026996605.1 Flavobacteriales bacterium | reverse complement strand
GAAGTTCTTCATAATTATTCTGGTAATATCTCTTACAATTTCAGTAATTTTGCCTTCTTTGCAGAGTTTTTCCTTAAGGTTCATTTGAGAAAACCTCTTTCAGGTAGTTAAGGATTTCTTTATCACATCCAGCGCAGAACTCTGCTAAAGGTTTTTCAGTGTTTAAAAAGTCGTATATTGGAAAATAGAAAATTCTTTTCCTATCATTCGTAATGAAAATTCTTGAGGAATTTTTCCATTTCATTTCGGCGCATCGTTCTTCTTTCCTTTTGCAGTAGCTCAGATCAACTTTCGGCTGGCCGTTGTTTTTGGTTGTCAGAAATACAACTTTGTAGGTGTATCGGTTCCAGACAGTTATTCCCGGCCTTCTGTTTCTTCCTGCTTTTATACCTAAGTCAATATTTTTCCTCTCTTTAACCCTCTTTACGCTAAAACTCCACAGGCAGGGCTTCTTCTGACAAAACTCTTCTGTTGCAGTTACTAAAATAAACTTCTGGAAATTCTCCAACTCTCCCTCGTCAGAAAATTTGATAAAACTACGATTAATAAGTATAGAGTTTTAAATTTGCCTCTTGAATGCTCTGCCCGGCATGTTTAAAATTTACACAGGGAGGCAGGGAAAAGTTGAAAAGGAACGAGCCCAATAAAGATAAACTGAATAAACTGAACCGTGTAACGATAGGAGCTCTCCTCCACGATATTGGCAAGTTCGTAAGGAGAGCAGAGAAGCCAAAAAATAGAAAAGCCCATCCCTACCATACCGGGAAGTTCATTGAGGAAAACAAAGACTTAATAGAAACAGCCTTTGGAGTTGACCCGATTTACGTTAAAGAGATAGCTGAGAAACACCATTGTGATAAACAGTCTGAATGTAAATCTTCGTCTTATACCGATAAGGAATTTGAGTTTGATGTTGAAATAGTCAAAAGAGCAGATCGATTGAGTTCAGGACACGATAGAGCTACCGTAAGGAAAAAAATAGATGCTGACGATAAAAATGAATTCAGGCCTCTTTTCCCGGTTTTCCTTGAGATTGGATGCCAGAGTATAGAAGATTTGATTGAGAGTATTCTGGAAGAAAGAGATGAAGCTGTTAAGTTCAGTAGGAAAGGGTACCTACCTGAAGTTTTAGATGTTGACAATGCCTTTCCTGATACTGAATTTAGTCAGGAATATATTGAGAAGTCATATAGGGAACTACATGAGAAGTTTAATGAAGACCTTGAAAAGTTTAAGGCCTGGGTAAAGAAGGTTGAAGAAAATTCTAATGGAAAGCTATTTAACCAAAATCTTGAAGCATTTAAGTTTCTCCTTTTAAGATACCTCTGGGCTGTTCCATCAAACACTTACAGTGATCCTAAATACGGTTCTTCAATTCCAGATATTCCACTTGCAGATCACCTGTTTACTTCTGCTGCTATAGCAACGGCTCTAAAGGCCTATCATGAGGTAGAGGGTTATGATAGCCTCTCTGAAGAAAATAAAGAAAATCGGGAAAACTTAGAGAAGTTTATTCTCTTGAGTGTGGATTTCTCTGGAATTCAGAATTTCATTTTCCAGAAATCAAAAGAGACGAAAAAGTGGGCTTCAAAAATTCTCAGGGCTCGTTCTTTTATGGTTTCTCTTGCTCTTGAAAGCGTTATCAGGAAGTTTATTGAGGCTTTCGGTGTAAACTCCTCTGTTGTTTTCCTCAACGCCGGTGGAAAAGCTCTGCTTTTCCTTCCTAAATACAGCGATGCCGAAGAGAGAATAGAGGAAGTTAGAAGAG
>JALWLE010000006.1 GCA_026996605.1 Flavobacteriales bacterium | reverse complement strand
AAAATCACATATTTTTTGAATGCAATCACTAAAATAAGTGAAAATATTTACATATCAAAAGCTGTGTAAGTTTTTCTTACACAGCTTATTAATGTTTCTTATTGAGAATTCTTTGCGGATTTAAGGGGTATTATTTTTAGCTGATTAGTGATAAGATGCCGAAAAAAAATATTAAATTAGCACCAAAAAAAAATATGGCAACAGGTGGTTCGAAGTTAGCAATTTTTGCTTCAATGGCGGCAAATTTTGGAATAGCCGTTATGAAATTTATTGCATCAATTTTTACTGGAAGTTCGGCTATGCTTTCAGAAGGAATTCATTCTTTGGTAGATACAACTAATGGAGTTTTATTGCTTTGGGGTATTAAAAAAAGTAAAAAAGCACCGGATAAATTACATCCCTTTGGACACGGTAAAGAGATTTACTTTTGGAGTTTTGTGGTGTCTATTTTTGTATTTGCACTTGGTGGAGGGGTGGCTTTGTATGAAGGAATTAAACATATGTCAGAACATGGAGGACATATAGATACATCTTTAAAAATGAAATATTGGAATTATGGAGTATTAATCGGGTCATTATTATTTGAAGGAGGAAGTTTATGGGTAGCTTGGAAAGAATTTAGAAAGTCTTATCCAAAGGGGTTTATATCGGCTATGGAAAAGAGTAAAGATGCTGCTACAATTGCCGTTATTATTGAAAATGGGGCAGCAGTTATAGGTTTATTGATTGCTATGATAGGTATAACTTTGACTTATTATTTTCATAATCCGGTTTTTGACGCTTGGGCTTCTATTTTTATTGGAATTTTGTTAACCGGTGTTTCACTGTTTATGGCGGTTGAAACCAAGCGTTTATTAATTGGTGAATCGGCTATTGAAACTGATATTGTAGCTATTAAAAATATTTTAAAACAATATCCGCAACTCGAAGGTTTTGGTAATATTAAAACCATGCATTTAGGTCCGGATGATATTTTGCTTGGTGCCAATATCAATTTTAAAGATGAATTGACAGTCAAACAAATAGAACCGATTATTAAGGAAATAAAAGAAAAAATTGTAACAAATAATCCTAAAATAAAACATATATTTATTGAAACGGATAGTATTTAATTGAAAATTATAAGTTGTACTTCGATAAGTTTCTACGACTGAAAGTTAGTTGAGTCTCTTAGGTACGGCTTTGTAGATTGTAATTTATAAAATAAATATTATTAAATTAAAATCAACATATTATGTTTTTATTTTGCTGGTAAGTTTATCGGCTTGCAAAGAACAACATTACGTTAAAAATCCCAATAAAGTTCCTCTAAAGCAAGTTAAGAGTAAAATACCGGAACTTAAAGATTCCGATTGGGTAGAATTGCATAGTTTAGACAGCAGCTTTGTTTATGATATGCGGTATGCCACCACCAATAACTTTGTACATAAAAAAATGTATCCTTGCTCCAAATGTTATGTTAGGCGGGTTGTGGCAAATGCGTTGCTAAAAGTACAAAAAGAATTACGAAAAAAATCCTTACGACTTAAATTTTTTGATTGTTATCGTCCGGGAAAAGTTCAAAAAGCTCTTTGGAAAATAAGACCTGACCCTAAATATGTGGCAGATCCTAAAAAAGGTTCTATGCACAATCGCGGATTGGCAGTCGATTTAACCATAGTAGATATTGATGGAAAGGAACTCGATATGGGAACAAGTTTTGATTATTTTGGTAAAAAAGCCTATCATTCTTATAAAAAATTACCTGATACGGTCTTAAAAAACCGTATATTTTTAAGAAACATCATGCAAAAATATGATTTAGAACCGATTGCCAGTGAATGGTGGCACTATTCTTATCGTAAAAAATCATATCCTATAGCGCAGTGGGTATGGCAATGTTTTTAAAGAAAATAAAAAAAAGCTGCTCATATATTCCAGAATATGAACAGCTTTCAAACAACACAAAATAAATGCTAACTATTATGAGAATTTTAGGTTAAAGATTGCGAAAACATCTTGCATTATTTTTGACAAATATCCGTCGCTTTTGTTATTGTTACAATGTTCATTTAATAAAACAGGCTTTTCATTTGATAAAATGCGAGTTTCATTTGATAAAGCTTTTAACATTAAGCTTAATTTTCTAATAATTGTGGTAAATACCGGTTGAACCATTTAACTTTATATACTATCATTTCATGACGTCCGTTAGGGACGATAATTTTTGGGGCATTAATATATCTATATGGAAATACCATATCATTTTCACCAACTATATGTATGAAATTTTCAGGCATTTTGGTTTGTTTCCATGTTAAAATTTTTTTAATTGACCAATTTATATAATAGGTATCATCTAATTCTAAAAATTTTTGATAAAGCTGTAGTTTTTTGTTAATAACATTAGGTAAAAGAAAATTTTGAAATAGATGTCTTTTTTTGAGAAGTGAAACCGGTAATAGTTTATAAAGTTTAGTTTTATTGGCAATTTTAAACAGCGGTTTCATTTCACCATGATGTTTGATGCTTGAAACTATAACTAACTGTTTTACAGGAATTTGTTTGGCAATCTCTTGAATAATGATTCCACCGAATGAAACCCCTAACAAAATGGGATTTTTATCAGTAATTTGAACAGCTAAGCGTTTGCTGTAATCCTGCAAACTTTCGTTTCTGTAAGGAATCAGCCAATGCATATAGTGTAATTCATAGTTGTCCGGCAAATTCAAATAGGTAAATATTTTTTTACCGGCACCCAATCCGGGCATCAGATAAACTGGTGTTTTATTCACGATTATAATCTTTTAAGCTATTTGTATAATTATTTAAATCTAAGATATTTTGGTGCATATATTTGTGTATTTTGATAAGCTAAATTAAGAAATTATTTGATTGCCTTTTATTTTTGATAAATAATATCGAACCAAATATAGAATCGTTTGCCTGTTTAAAACGCTAAAAGAATCAGTATAAAATTTGTATTTTTGTCCAACTGAAAAAAAATCCAGTAAAATATTTTTGATAAATGACTGAATTGACCTACACCTTAAATGAATTAGATAAAGCCGCCAAATTTGTTTTAAATAACAGTAAAAGCCGGATATTGTTGTTGGATGGTGATATGGGAAGTGGTAAGACAACTTTGATAAAAGCTATGGTCAAACAATTAGGCTCTGATGATGAAGCCAATTCACCAACCTTTGCTATTGTTAATGAATACCGGACGTCTGATTTTCCGATATATCATTTTGATTTATACCGGCTTAAAGATTTTTATGAAGCTTTAGATTTCGGTATTGAAGAATATCTGTCACAGCCCGATGCCTATGTCTTTATAGAATGGGCTGATATTATTGCCGAGATTTTACCTGAAAATTCGCAAAAAATTCGTATTATTGTTAAAGAAAATGAGACACGTGTTTTGCAAATATTATAATGTATGTTAAAACCTTATTCAAAAGATATTTTACTACCGCAAGAAGAACGATTAGCGATTCAATATCGAAAAAGTGAATTGCAAATCGGGATTCCCAAAGAAATCAGACTACAAGAAAAACGGATTTGTTTAACCCCTGATGCTGTCGGGACTTTAGTAGCGCACGGACATAAAATCATTATAGAAAGTGGTGCGGGGGAAGGGGCAAACTTTTCCGATCAAGATTATGCCGAAGTAGGCGCTCGTATTACTTATGATACCGAAGAAGTTTTTAAAAGTCATATTGTGCTCAAAGTGGAACCGCCGGATATGAAAGAAGTTGCGTTTTTGGAACCCGAAAGTCTGGTAATATCCGCTTTGCAAATTAAGACTCAGCGTAAAGGGTTGATTGAGAAACTTTTAGAAAAAAAGATTACCGGTATTGCTTACGAGTTTTTACGTGATGAACAGGGATCTTTCCCCATAGTTAGAGCGCAGAGTGAAATTGCCGGAACTGCATCTATGTTAATAGCTGCCGAATTGTTAACGAAGCCCTTGGTGGGTAAAAATTTGCTTTTGGGTAATATCAGTGGTGTACCACCGGCTAGTGTGGTTATTTTGGGTGCCGGAACGGTTGGTGAATTTGCCGCCAAAACTGCATTAGGACTCGGGGCAGCAGTCAAAGTTTTTGACAATTCGGTTACGCGTTTGCGCCGGCTTAAAACCCTATTGAGCAATCAGGTTTATACATCAACTATCAATCCGAATGTCATACTCGATGCCTTACAACGTGCCGATGTTGTTGTCGGTGCTATTCGGGGCAAATCACGCACGCCCATTATCATAACCGAACCCATGATACAAATGATGCAAGAAGGCTCGGTTTTTATTGATGTTAGTATAGATAGAGGCGGGGTGAGCGAAACTTCCGAAGTAACGACACATTCCGATCCTATCGTTGTGAAACATGGCGTTGTGCATTACGGCGTGCCTAATATTCCGGCGCGTTATGCCCGAACGGCAAGTTTGTCATTGAGCAATATTTTTTTGCGTTATATTTTAGATATTGGAGAAAAAGGCGGCATTGACGATGCAGCCCGTTTTAATCGTGGCTTGCGAAATGGCATTTATATTTACAAAGGCATTTTGACCAATAAATCAGTAGGAGATTGGTTCGGTTTAAATTTTAAAGATATTAATTTATTTTTCATTTGATTATCATTTTGAAAGCCTTGTAAAATTAAACTAAATTATAGATATTTGTAACATTAAAGATTAGTAATATGATGACAATTGAAAAAATAAGAACAGATTTAATTGACAAAATTCGTTTAATTAATGATAAAGACTTTTTAGAAGCTTTAGATAAACTTATTTCTTCAAGTAAATCCGAATCGGAAATAGTAGCTTTGACTAAAGAGCAAAAAATAATGTTGGAAATGAGTGAAAATGATATTAAGGAAGGAAAACTTATTTCACAGGACGCCATGAATAAAAGAAATGAGGAATGGCTAAACGCAATGTAGTTTGGACTAGAACAGCTGATATTCAACTTGTTGGAGTGTTGGAGTATTGGGTCAAAAGAAATAAGTCAAGCAAATATTCTAAAAAACTATTGAGGTTAGTAACAGAAAGAACTTTGCAAATTTCAGAAAATCCTTTTATTTATAAATCAACCGGTTTTAAAGACGTAAGAGTAGCTTCTTTAGGTAATTTTAGTCTTTATTATAAGGTTACCGATGAGCAAATTATTGTTACTGCTTTTTGGGATAATCGTCAAGATCCGAAAAAGCTTTTAGACATATTAGAGTATAAAAAATAATTTTTTTATTTAGATATTATCTTTATCAAATAACCTATTAACCAAATAACCAGATAACCAACCCATTACATGAGACAAGTCGTTTTTGCAAAGAAAAATAAAGATAAGTGGCAAAATTATGAAAAGGCGTTGACCGGCAACACACGACTCAATCCAGAAGATTTAACGCTTATTTATTTGGATTTGACAGACGATTTAGCTTATGCAGCAACCTATTATCCCGATAGTAAATTGACGGTATATCTCAATGAATTGGCAGGTATGGCACATCGTAAAATTTATAAAACAAAAAAAACGAGTGGTAGTGCCATTAAGCGCTTCTATTTACATGATTTTCCGTTAATGTTTTACAGGTATCGCCAATATTTGTTGTTTTCCTTTATTGTTTTTCTTGTTTTTGCGGCTATCGGTTGGTATTCTACTTCTCAAAATCTTGATTTTGCCCGTTGGATTATGGGTAACGGCTATGTCGATATGACACTGGAAAACATCAAAAAAGGTGACCCGATGGCAGTTTACAAGCAAGCAAACGAAGTCGATATGTTTCTCGGCATTACCATAAACAATATCAAAGTAGCTTTATATACTTTTATGATGGGGATAACTTTTGGGCTTGGAACATTATATTACTTAATGCGTAATGCCATTATGCTCGGATCATTTCAATATTTTTTCTTAAAACAAGATGTGTTTTGGGAATCGGTTCGCACTATATGGATACACGGCACTATTGAAATTTCGGTAATAATTGTTGCCGGTGCTGCCGGATTTATTATGGCGAGCGGTATTTTGATGCCCGGAACTTATACGCGCAAGTATTCTTTTGCGAAAAAAGCTCGTGACGGTTTAAAAGTGATGAACAGTACCATACCGTTTTTTATTATCGCCGGTTTTTTTGAAGGCTTTGTAACCCGTCATACCGAGATGCCAGACTGGTTAGCCATATTAATTATTTTAAGTTCGCTATCATTAATAATTTCTTATTATGTTTTATTACCAAAAAAACTATATTTGCAATATGAAGAGAGAGGAATGAGGAACTGAGGAATTGAAGAAGCAGGTCGCTGAGTGTCCCGATGATAATCGGGATGTACCGAAGCGCCGGTCATCAAATAACCAGTATAACCCCCTACGAAAGTAGGGGCAGGCAAATAACCAGATAACCAAATAACCATTATAATCAGATAACCAAATAACCATTATAACCAGATAACCAAATAACTAGCATCATCATTATGAAAAAAGTATTTCAAATTAAAAAACAAAGAAACCTCAGTGCTGTTATAGAAGACAGTTTTCGTTTTTTTAAAATTAATGCCAAAAATATATTAAAAATTGTTTGGGAACAAAACCGAATAATTTTAACCGGATTGATTATAACCTATTTTCTATATGTGTTTTTTTATTTTGGACAATTAAATAACGCATATACATTTATTAGGGGGAATACGATAACTACTAAAACTGAAGCATCTTCTAGTTTTATTTTAGTAGCAGTAACACTATTTATTTTAGCATTGATTTTTGCGCCTCGTTTTTTTGCTGCTATTGTCGGGTATTTAAGGGTTTATGACGAACAAACCGGAAAAGTAGATACTGAAAAAGTAAAAGAATTGGTTCAAAAAAAATTTTGGGGTTTGATTGGGCTAACACTTGTTATAATCATTCTTACATTGTTAATCTTTCTTTTTTCATCACTGATTTTTGGTGGAGTTATGGCTTTATTAGGTGGTGGAACAACTGGCGCATTCATCCTTATTCTTTTATATTTCTTTATGATAATTGTGGGTGTTTTATATTTCAGTTTGTCATATTATGTTTATTTCTTTGAGGATATAGGATTTGCTGAAGCTATTTTTAAAACCAAGACATACTTAAAAGATAAATTTTGGTATAGTTTAGGAATTTTTCTATTAATAGTATTTCTTATTTGGCTTATTGGTTTGGTGGTTAATGCTCCTGTAACTTTATATGTCTTATTAAAATCACTGTGGATGGTTAAAAATCCGGATATAACAAAATATTCAGGTCAAGGTGATTTGATTGTCGCAAGTATTTCAATAGTTTCTTTTATAGGACAAATGATTTTAAGAGTTCTTATGATTATTTCAATGGGACTGTTGTATTTTAGTTTAAGAGAGCATAAAACAGGAGAAGGTATATTAGGAAAAATCAATCAAATTGGGAGTAAAGAAGATGCCGAAAGTTTTTAAATACATTTTATTTTTAGGACTGATTATTAATGGTTTATCCGGCGTGAAGGCACAAAAAGTTTCCGCTGATCAACGTCCGATTACCAAGGTTGAAATACCCGAAAAACATTTGGATAAATATCGTCAAGATAAAGCTTTTGACTATGTGATTAAAGCGAAGTCTGAGAATGTATTTACCAAAATGCTTAATTGGTTAAAAAAAGAATTTTACCGTTTGTTGATAAAGTTTTTCTCTTGGTTATTGGGACCTAAACACGCAGGCAATATAGTTAATTTTATAGTAAAAGCCTTGCCTTATATTGCCGTGTTGATTTTTGCTTACTTGATTTTTAGATTTTTAATCGGTGCCGATTTAATTTCTTTGGGGCAAAACAAAGTTATGCCGAAATCTAAAGTTTTGAATTTGAATGATGAGCAGATTATCAAAGAAGCCGATTTGGATAGTTTGATAAGCGAAGCCGTTAACGACAAAGATTACCGGTTGGCAATCCGCTATTATTATCTAAAAACATTAAAGCAACTGATTGATAATCAGCTGATTGATTGGCACCCTGATAAAACCAATCGCGATTATGTCAACGAATTGAAATCCAAAGACTTAAAACACTTGTTTAAGCACTTGACTTTTATTTACGATTTTGTTTGGTATGGTAAATTTACCCCGGCAGAAGAGGATTTTATCAGCATAAAAGATGATTTTAATAAATTTGCAGC
>JALWLE010000005.1 GCA_026996605.1 Flavobacteriales bacterium | reverse complement strand
ACTCATAAACCTGATTTAGAAAGGGAAAACAAATTGCTGTTTATTGATGATGACAGTAAATTAATCAATGCTATGGATTTTTCAGCCGATGTATTTATGTTGGATGATGATTCTGTTTTTGCCATTGAGCTAAAATCCGTTAAACCCAATTCGGGTGAAATGAAAGGCGAAAAACAAAAGATATTAGAAGGTAAAGCAGCTTTGTACAGAAAATTTCCGGATAAAAAAATCAATTTTTTTATTGGTTTTCCTTTTGACCCGACCGTTGACACCGAAAAAGAAAACGAAACAAGCTATGACAAAGATAGATTTCTCGGACAAATCATTAATATGACAAAGTTTTTTGATAAAAAAGAAACGCTTGTCGCTACTGAATTATGGGATTTCTTATCCGGCGTATCGCAAACAATGGAACAAATACTTGACATCATCAATAAAATATCTACTGTTGATTTTATGGATAATTACAAATATTTGCTTAACAATGACAATCGTTTAAAACCAAGATATAAAGAGTTATTAAATGAATGGTTTTTGTTTTCTGAACTGGAATTGGTCAACAATGATGAAATCATTCGTCAAAAAATAGCCGATAATAAAAGACTAAAACGTATTTACAATAAACAGATTTTTGAACACAGTAATAGTAAAAAAGGTGTTTATCGTTTTGACAGGTATATCGAACTCAAGTCCTTACTTTAAGCTTCAATCAACTTATTTATTTCCACGAAAATTCTTTGAAATCATTTGGCGCGAAACTTCAGCATCTTTCTTTAACTGATTTTGAAGGGCTTCCAAACTCGGAAATTTTTGTTCATCTCGCAAGCGTTCTAAAAAATAAACCGGAATGCTTTTGCCGTATAGATCACCATTGAAATCAAAAAAATGAATTTCCATAATTTGTTTTTTGCCGTCAATGGTCGGACGAACACCAATGTTCATCATACCGAATACCGGTTGATTGTCAATAATAGATTTTACCAGATACACCCCTTGTTTTGGAATCAATTTATAAGGCGCACCAACTTTGATATTTGCCGTCGGAAAACCCAAAGTTCTACCCAAGCGGTTACCTTCAACAACTTGTCCGGTTAAAACATAAGGGCGTCCCAAGTAGGTTTGTACCAAACGGACATCGCCATCTAATAAAGCTTTTCTGATGATACTCGAACTGACAGGTTTTCCGTCAATTATCAGTGGTTCAATCTTATGTGTTTTAAACCCGTATTTCTGTTCCAAAGATTTTACAAAATCAAATGTGCCTTTTCTATCCTTACCAAAACGATGATCATAGCCGATTAGTAAATTGGTCATATTCAAATTTTTAACTAATTTTTTTATAAAAGTTTCCGCATCTTGTTTGGCAAATTCATCATCAAATTTTTGCAAGACCAATTCATCAATATTTTGTTGAGATAATAATTCTGCTTTTTCTTCAATTGTTGTCAATAGACGTAAATCCGTATTTGGATTAAAAAACAGTCTCGGATGCGGTTCAAAACTAATCACAACCGTACGGGCGTTATTATTCTTTGCAATGGTTTTTAAATCGTTCAACACCTTTTGATGTCCCAAATGCACCCCATCAAATGAACCGATAGTCACCACAGCGGGTTTGGTTGATTTATCTGTAGAAAGATGATGTTTAAGTTTCATCTGCATTTTTTATTTTTTTATCAAAGTCGAAATTCAATCATTTTTTGACCGCACAAAGTAACAAAAAATATACGGATGTAAAAGCTATATTATATCCAAAAATTACATGCATATTGAAAATTTCTCTTAAAAATGGTATAAG
>JALWLE010000004.1 GCA_026996605.1 Flavobacteriales bacterium | reverse complement strand
ATGATAAAATTATTTTAGCTACTATTGTCTTATTAGGCTTATTTGCCGGTTTGGCTATTATGGGGATTAAAGAATCTTCAAAAGTCGCTATTGCTATTTTCCTTTTTCACCTGACTGTGATGACAGCGTTAATATTGTCTTTAATAATCTATGTTGCGCAACACGGTTTTGATATTTTTATTGAAAACTGGAACCAGCCCGTTAAATATGATAAGATTTGGAAAGCTATCTTTTTTGGTTTTGCTGCTTCTATGTTAGGGATTTCCGGATTTGAAAGTTCGGCAAATTTTGTTGAGGAACAAAAGCAGGGAGTTTTTCCAAAGACCCTTCGTAATATGTGGATTGTGGTGAGTATTTTAAACCCGTTAATGGCTTTTTTGGCATTGGCAGCTTTACCTATTCATGATGTTGATAAAAATACATTATTGATTCAACTGGGTGAAAATTCTGCCGGTGAATGGTTGGCAACATTTATTTCTATTGATGCTTTTTTGGTCTTGTCCGGAGCTGTTTTGACTAGTTACATTGGGGTAACCGGTTTGTTAGAACGCTTGACCTTAGACCGTATTATGCCTAACTTCTTCTTAAAAAAGAATAAGAATAATGCTTCTTATCGTATTATCATATTTTTCTTTTTGCTCAGCGTTTCCGTCTTGGTAATAACTAAAGGTAAGGTAACCACACTAGCCGGTGTTTATACCATTTCGTTTTTATCTGTAATGTTGTTATTTGTAATTGGTAATGTCTTGCTGAAAGTCAAGAGAAAACACTTACCGCGTCCCGAACGGGCGCCTTGGTTTGGTATTATGTTGGCTTTTACAGCAGTATTAATTGCACTTATAGGAAACTTGGTTATGGAACCTGAAAAGCCTGATGATACTGCTAACTGGTTAATATTTACCTTGTATTTTATTCCGGTATTGATTTTCGTCATGATTATGCTTAACCGTACCATGCTACTCAAATTACTACTTAATATTTTACAATATATTTTTGAACCGATTCGTAAATTTTTCTTACGTCTTCATAAAGGTATCGATAGGTTGATTGATGAGATTAACAGTCAGGAATTTGTGTTTTTTACCAAAGGTAAAAGTATCGCCAACATGAATAAGGCAATGCTTTACATTCGGGATAATGAGCATACCAAAAAAGTAAAAATTGTCAAAGTATTGGCGCCGGGAGAAAAACCATCGGAGGAATTGATAAGAAATATTAAAATATTAGATGAAGAATATCCTGAAATCGATATTGAATTTGTACCGGTTGAAGGACAATTCGGACCTAAATTGATAAGAGAACTCTCGGAAAAATGGCATATCCCTATCAATTTTATGTTTATCGGCTCACCGGATGAAAAATTCCCTTATCGATTGGAAGAACTCGGTGGTGTACGATTGATTATGTAAGTGGATTGCAAGTTAGAAATAGAGTACCACATATCTTGATTACCTAGCAAAATATATAAATGAAAACTATTTCGATTCAAAGAGAAAAAGAGATTTCTCACTGTGTTCGAAATGACATGCAATCATATAATATACAAATAACCTAAAAATTCACAGATGAAAGGCATTATATTAGCCGGTGGTGCCGGCACCCGTTTACACCCATTGACCATTAGTATGTCTAAGCAACTTTTGCCTGTTTACGATAAACCGATGATATACTATCCGTTATCAGTCTTGATGTTGGCAGGCATTCGTGATATTTTGATTATATCAACCCCGCAAGATTTACCGACATTTAATAAACTCTTAGGTGACGGCTCGCAATTCGGTATCAATTTATCTTACGCTGAACAACCCAGTCCCGATGGTTTGGCACAAGCCTTTATTATTGGTGAAGATTTTATCGGTAATGATGATGTAGCTTTAATTCTTGGTGATAATATTTTTTATGGCGCCGGCTTACAAAAATTATTGTTAGATGCCATACAGACGGTCGAAAATGACCGGAAAGCCGTCATTTTCGGAACTTACGTGCATGACCCGAAACGTTATGGTGTAGCGGAGTTTGATGCAAACGGACAAGTATTGAGCATAGAAGAAAAGCCCAAAGACCCCAAATCGAATTACGCCGTTGTCGGCTTGTATTTTTATACTAACTCAGTAGTAAATATTGCCAAAAACGTCAAACCATCATGGCGTGGCGAATTGGAAATTACCAGTGTCAACCAAATTTATTTAGAACAAGAAAGCTTACGTTTAATCAAACTCAGTCGCGGTTTTGCTTGGCTCGACACCGGCACGCATGAAGCCCTCGCCGATGCTACGGAATTTGTCAAAGTCATTGAAAAACGCACCGGATTGAAAATTGCTTGTTTGGAAGAAATTGCTTGGCGGTATCATTGGATTTCAACTGATGATTTAAAAAATCAAGTTAAAGGACAAAAAAGCTCTTATTATACTTATATTCAAAATCTGATTGGTTAATTTTTATGTCCCTTAAGAAACAAGCACTTTCAGGCGTCTTTTGGACTTTTATCCAACAGTTTGGCGTGCAAGGTATTGGTTTTATCATCAATATAGTTTTGGCGCGACTACTTACACCCGAACAATTCGGTTTGATAGCCATGATTACAGTGTTCGTAGGAGTAGGAAATGCCTTGCTCAATGCCGGTATGGGCTCATCGTTGATACGTTCCAAACATTTGGATAATGATGATTACAGCACGGTTTTTTTCTTCAATTTAGCCGCAAGTATCTTGATTTATGCGCTTATTTGGCTAAGTGCCCCTACCATTGCCCGTTTTTACGACCAGCCTGTATTGATTGATTTAATCCGGTGGTTAAGCCTTGTGATTGTTATCAATGCCTTTGCGCTCATCCAACAGACGCGCTTGACCAAACAAATGGATTTTAAAACCCAAGCCGGTGTCGCTATTCCGGCTATTTTTATCAGTGGTGTTATCGGTATTGTTATGGCATATTACGGGTTTGGCGTATGGAGTTTAATTGCTTTTAACATTGCCAAAGCTTTTTTTAACGCTTTATTTCTGTGGCTCAAAAGCGGTTGGGTGCCGGCGCTTGTGTTTCATTGGGACAAATTTAAAACCCATTTTAATTTTGGGTATAAACTGACGATATCCGGAATTTTGGATACGGTTTTTACCAATATTTATCGCATTGTTATCGGTAAATATTTTCAAACGGCACAAGTGGGGTATTATGACCGCGCCAAAAATTTGAATATGTATCCGGTCCGAACACTTTCGGCTATTTTGACTAAAGTAACCTATCCCCTATTTGCTAAAATACAAGATGACAATGCGCGCTTGCGACAAGTCTATCGCAAAATATTACAAATGAATATTTTTGTCTTGGCACCGGTTTTAATCACTGCCGGAGTCTTAGCTGTTCCTTTGTTTCGTTTTTTGCTGACAGACAAATGGTTGCCTGCCGTGCCGTATTTCCGTATTATCATCATTACCGGTATTTTGTATCCGGTGCATGCCTTTAATCTGAATATTTTAAAAGTCAAAGGCAAAAGCGGATTGTTTCTGCAGCTCGAATTGGTCAAAAAAGCCATTATCATCGCTGCCATATTTATAGGTATCCGCTACGGTATTTACGGTTTACTATGGTCGAGTGTCGCGACTTCAATTATTAGTTTTTTTATCAATACCCATTACTCGGGCAGACTGATTCAATATACGGCATGGCAACAATTAAAAGACATCATGCCTATTTTGTTTCCGGGTTTAATATCCGGTATTGCCGCCGGTTTGATGGATTACTACTTGTTTAAAAATCTTAATGATATATGGCGATTACTCGCAGGTGGCAGCATTTCAATTTTATTGTATCTTTGTTTATCCTATATTTTCCGGTTGGCACCTTTTAATGAGTTGACCGGTATTGTAAAGCAGTATTTGAAAAAATGAATAAACATCAAGATAAAATATTAGTTACCCAACCCACTTTGCCAGATTTACAGCAATATCAAAAACTGTTGCAACAGATTTGGGACAACAAATGGTTGACTAATAATGGAATTTTTCATCAAGAATTTGAACAAAAATTAGCCGAATATCTCGGTGTGCCATATGTTTCTCTTTTTAGCAACGGTACCATTGCGCTTATGGTGGCACTTAAAGCTTTAGATGTACAAGGCGAAGTCATTACGACACCTTATACTTTTGTAGCCACATCGCATAGTTTGCTTTGGAACAACAACACGCCGGTTTTTGCCGATGTCGATCCGGTTTATGGTAATTTGAGTGTAGCGGAAGTAGAGAAACAAATTACAGATAAGACTACCGCCATTATGCCGGTGCATGTGTACGGCAATCCCGTTGATGTGGAAGGTTTTGAACGACTGGCAAAAAAATATAATTTAAAAATCATTTACGATGCAGCTCATGCATTCGGCGTGGAACAAAATGGTAAAAGCATTTTAAATTACGGTGATTTGTCCATTTTGAGTTTTCATGCTACCAAGACTTTTAATACGGTAGAAGGAGGCGCGATTATCAGCCATGATTTGGAAACTAAAAAGCAAATCGATTATTTGAAAAATTTTGGATTTGAAAATGAAACATCCGTGGTAACCCTGGGTATTAACGGTAAAATGAATGAATTGATTGCTGCTTTCGGCTTATTACAACTAGAAAATATTGATAACGATATTGCCAAACGTCAAAAAGTGGCGGATTTGTATAGAAAAGCCTTATCCGGCATTAAATGTATTCGGTTTTTAGACGACAAACCGGAAGTGCGACACAATTATTCGTATTTTCCTATTTTTGTAGAACCGGATTATCCTTTAACTCGTGATGAACTATATCATAAATTAAAAGCAAATAATATTTTTAGTCGCCGGTATTTTTATCCGTTGGTCAGTGATTTTCCGATGTATCGACATTTACCGACGGCTACTCGTGATAATTTGCCTGTAGCACATACTTTGGCAGAACAAGTGATTTGTTTGCCGATGTATGCAGAGTTAAATAAGGATACTATTCAAAAAATTGTAAATTTGATTTCAGAGACATGAAAATGCTTAAAACACAATCTCTTTTAGATTTTTTATCATCTGAGGGCTATCAGTATCAAATAGAACAAGGCAAGTTTCCTATTAGGGATACTTATGCCATCGCATCTTTGTTTAGTCCTATCGAAAACGGATTGTATTTTTTTAAAGGAAAAGAATTACCGTCTGAAATCAAACATTCGTTGATTTTGGTAAACAAAATTCCTGAACAGACTGATGCATCAAATACTTTTATTGAACTACACGATGATGTTCAATTAGTGTATTATAAATTTTTAAACTATGCTTTTCCACAAGAATCCAATGGCACAATTGCATCAACTGCGATCATCCATCCCAATGCTAAAATTGGTAAAAATGTAGAAATAGGTCACTATAGTATAATTGAAGAATGTGAAATAGGCGACAGTGTAAAAATAGGAAGTCATTGTAAAATTCATAGTAATACCAGAATAGGCGCGCAAACAACTATTGAAGATTATTCTGATATTGGAACCAGAGGGATAGCTTGGGTCTGGGATGAACAAACCGGCAAAAAAGTGGTGCAACCGCAATTAGGAGGAGTGGAGATTGGTGAAAATTGTATATTAGGTTCCAATACCATTATTGTTCGGGGTTCATTAAATGAAAATACCAAAGTTGGTAATCATACTTATTTTGCGCCCGGTTGCAGAATCGGACACGGAACTATAATCGGTAATTATACCCATTTGGCAAACAATGTTATTACCGGAGGAAATACCAAAATAGGAAATGAATGTTTTATCGGTTCCGGTGTTTCCTTTAGACCTAAGGCTAAGATTCATAACAATACGATAGTAGGAACCGGTTCGGTTGTTATAAAAAATACAAATAAAGAACATTCAACTATAGTCGGTATTCCGGCAAAAGAAATAGAAACAAAAAATAATCCAAGTGGCATACCAAAATTAAAGAAAAATGATATCAACTAAAGCAAAAATCGGGAAAAACACATTTATTCATCCATTGGCTTATATTGAGGATGATGTTATTATTGGCGACAATTGTCATATCGGTCCGTTTTGTATTATTAGAAATGGTGCGATAATAGGCGATAATTGTAAATTTACGGCTTATTGCGAAATAAGAAACAATTGCAGAGTTGGTAGCGGCACAACTATGGGAAGTCGTTGTACTTTATCGGCTAATGTTATTGTTGGTAAAAATGTTGTAATCAAATATGGTTTTGTAGCAACTGACACGCCTGATCTTAAACAAGGCGATAAAAAAATTACCGGCACCATTGGAGACGGCGCACTAATTGGAGCTAATGTT
Source organism: Flavobacteriales bacterium (assembly GCA_026996605.1). Lineage (GTDB taxonomy): Bacteria > Bacteroidota > Bacteroidia > Flavobacteriales > Flavobacteriaceae > WGBX01. Next base: position 22,377 of record JALWLE010000004.1, on the reverse strand, counting down.
ACATTGATGCCCAATGCTAGTATTGGTAAAAATGCTATCATAGGCGCTAATTCGCAGGTGAGAAAAAATGTACCGGACAATGAAGTTTGGTATGGAATACCTGCCAAATTTCACAAAAAAAATATTTAAGTATTCCGAATGAAAAAACCATTAGTTAGCATCGCTTGTATCACTTATAATCATGAAAAATTCATTCAAGAAACTTTGGAAGGTTTTTTAATGCAAAAAACAGATTTTCCTTACGAAATTTTGATACATGATGATGCTTCAACTGATGAAACAGTCAATATTATTAAGAGATACCACCGGCAATATCCTGACTTGATTAAACCTGTTTTTCAAACGGAAAATCAATGGTCTAAGCTACCGGTAGGTATTAATGCGCGTTTTAATTTTCCAAGAGCTCAAGGCAAATATATTGCTTTTTGTGAAGGAGACGACAGGTGGACAGACCCCTATAAGTTACAAAAACAAATTGATTTTCTTGAAAAACATTCCGAATATATTCTTTGTGGCACCGATGTCGAAAGATTTGAGGTAAGATCCGGTAAAATTGTAAAATCATTGAATAAAAAACTTGGTGAAATAACATTAGATGATATGCTTTACCGAAATCCTGTTTCTACCTGTACAGCAGTGTTCAGAAATATTGATTTTAAATCGCAATTATTACCAAATTACTATCAGTTTACTATCGGCGACTGGCCACTTTGGTGTAGTTTGATGCAATACGGTAAAGCTTATAATCTACCTGATGTTACGGCTCGATACCATATACATCAAGGCGGAATGGTGTCGGGAAGAAGCTTATCAAAAACCTTATATAGCAAACTTTATGACAGAATTTTATTATGTGAAAATTTCCCTGATAAAAAAAGAATTATTAAAAAACACGGTTACAGAATCTTATTGCATTATATAAAAAACGCTTTAAAATTACGCAGAAAATATATGTTGGCTTTATGGCGTAATAAAAAAATTATTTGGAATTTCATACGAAAATAATTCATTAAAATAATTAGTTGATGCCGTCAGTACATAACATATCAGAACAAGAAATAATACAAAGTTTACAACCGCTTAATCATCGTTTTTTTCATATTGATGATTTAGCGCAATATGTCCAAAAAATATTGAATATAGGTAATGCGGAAGTTATAAGAGATACTGATAATAATTTGTTGTCATACATTTTATATTATGATAATCAAGATGATATGTTTGTGTCAATGGTTTGGACACATCCGCAACATCAAGGAAAAGGATTGGCAAAAAAAATATTGCGTAATCTTATTGGAAAAACATCAAAAAATATTATTTTAGAAGTTCATAAAGACAATCCGGCAAAATATTTATATGAAAAATCGGGATTTGTCGTTATCAAACAAGAAGGAGATTTATGGACAATGAAACTGGAACGTGTATGAATGTAGCCGTAATGCAACCATATATCTTTCCTTATTTGGGATATTTCAACTTGATAGAAGCCAGTGATTTATTTGTGTTTTATGATGATGTAAATTTTGTAAAAAAAGGTTGGATACATCGAAATAGAATTTTGTTAAACGGTAAAGATTTTTTATTTACGATTCCGTTGAATAATGCCAGTCAAAACAAATTTATTAATGAAATCGATACTAAATTTGATGAAAAATGGCGTCAAAAATTCTTTAAAAATATCCGGTTTGCTTACCAAAAAGCGCCCTTTTATGAACCCGTTTCGGAATTGATTCAAAAACAAATTAATAAAAATACCAAAATATCCGACCTTGGCATTCAAAGTATTCAAGCTGTTTATGATTTTCTGGGTTTATCGTTTAATTATTGTAAATCATCCGAAAAATTTTCAAATACTAAAGGAATGGACAGAGCAGATCGCTTAATAAGCATTACCAAACAAGTTGGCGGACAAAATTACATTAATTTAGAAGGCGGACGAAAATTATATGAAAAAGTTTACTTTGAGAAAAAAGGCATAAACCTAAAATTCTTAGAAAGTTCATTACCATCATATAAACAAGGTAAACAAAAAGAATTTATAAAGGGCTTATCCATTATTGATATTTTGATGTATAACGATATTGAATCGGTAAAAAGCATGTTTAAAGCCTATCGAATTTTTTAACATAATGAAAGAGCCTAAGGTATCAGTCATAATGATGACATATCAGCACGAAAAAAGTATCAAAAAAGCCATAGAAGGTGTTTTGATGCAAAAAACAAATTTTCCGGTTGAATTAATTATTGCTGACGACGCTTCGCCTGACGATACACAAAAAATTGTAAATCAAGTAATTAAAGAAAACAAGACTGCACATTTTATCAAATATACCAAACACCGCATGAATAAAGGTGTTCATCAAAATTTTTTTTGGGCTTATAAACAAGTGCAAGGCAAATATATTGCTCTTTGCGAAGGTGACGATTTTTGGACAGATGAAAATAAACTACAAAAACAAGTTGATTTTTTAGAACAACATCCCGAATATATGCTCTGTGGCACAGATGTTACCAGAGTGGCAACAGCTACCGGACAAGTGCAACCGAGCTTAAATAAAAAATTCGGAGATATTACATTAGATGATATCTTGTATCGCAATCAAATGACGACTTGTACTGTTGTGTTTAAAAAAATTGATTTCGATACGCAATTAATTTCAAATTTTGAGCGTTTTACAGTAGGCGATGTGCCGCTTTGGTGCAGCTTGTTACGCTATGGTAAGGGCTATAATATGAAAGATATCACGGCACAATACAATATTCATCAAGGCGGCATGGTATCGGGGCGCAGCTTAAACAATACACTTTTTAGCAAGCTAAATGACCGCTTACTTTTGCTGGAAGAATTCCCCGGTAAAAAACAGATTATCAAAAGACACGGTAATCGCATTATTTTACATTACTTAAAAAGTGCTTTGTTGTTAAAAAAAGCTTATCTTAGTAGTTTGTGGCAACATAAATTGTTAATTCTAAAATATCTCTTGAAATAATTTGTCTCAAAAACCCAAAATATTATATCTGATAGATACGCTTGAAACCGGCGGTGCCGAAAAAAGTTTAGTAGAATTGGCTATTCATAATAAGGATATCGAGCCGGTTTTTGTGCATATTTATAAAGGTGCCGGTTTAAAACCGGTCTTACAAGCTCAAAATATTCCTGTTTATAGTTTAAATATAACAGAAGCTTATGCTTTTAATAAAACCCGTCACCGGCTTAAAAGTTTGATAAAAGAGTTACAACCGGATTTGATTCATGCTGCTTTATTACGTTCCGAACTTATCATACGTGGTTTAAAGGATGATTTAAAAATCCCGTTGGTGGGAAGTATTGTCAGTAATTCGTATGCGCCGTCACGCTATCAAAATTTAAGTTTGCTACGCCGGATAAAACTAAAGTTTTTTCAATACTACAATAGGTTTACAGCCGGTAAAGTTGACCGGTTTATTGCCAATTCCGAAAGCGTGCGACAAGCGGCTATCAAGCATTTGCATATAAAACCTGACAAAATTCAAGTGATCTATCGCGGCAGACAAGCCGGTAATTTTAAGCCGTTGCAGGATGAAAAATTACAAGCTTTAAAACAAGAACTGAAAATAGATGGACAAACCGTTTTTTTGACTGTCGGACGCTTGATTCAAACCAAAAGACATACCGAAATCATTAAAGCCTTTGCCGGATTGCTCGAAACACACCCCGACAGTATTTTGTTGATAGCAGGTGACGGTCCTGAAAAAAACAACTTGAAAAATCTGATAAGGGACTTAAACCTTGAAAAATCTGTAAAATTATTAGGCAATCACTCTGATGTTCCGGCATTGTTACAGTTGGCTGATGTATTTGTATTTGCCAGCCGGTTAGAAGGCTTGCCCGGTGCTTTAATCGAAGCTATGTTTGCCGGCAAACGCATCATCAGTTCCGATATACCTGAAAATCTGGAATGTGTATCACCGCAAGATGCTCTGATATTTAAAACAGGAGATACACAAACTCTACAAAACTTAATGCAACAAGCTATTGAAAATTTTGATGATTTAAAAATTTTAGGTGAAAATGCCCGCAAAACTGCCCTGCAAAAATTTGAATTGTCCGGAATTATCAAACAATATAATGCGCTTTATCACGATGTAATTAAAAACTCTTATTGATGAAAATTTTACAATTAGTAACTAAAAGACAATATCGCGGGGCGGAAGTGTTTGCTTACAATTTGAGCAAACAATTATTGGTAGAAGGTCATGAAGTTATTTTTGCCGGATTGTATCAAAACGATGATAAAGTCTTAAAACTTGAAGGGGCGTTAAACTTGGATTTAAGTCCTAAAAAAACGGGATTTTTCTCGCTAAAAACTGCTTGGCGGTTGATTCGGCTTATTCAAAAAGAACAACCCGATATCATTCAAAGCAATGGTTCAGACACTTTAAAATATGCGGTTTATGCATCACTGTTTTTCCCGAAAATACCGGTATTATACCGTAATATCAGCATGATTAGTAAATGGATTAGCCACCCCCTGAAAAAACGTTTTAACCAAATGCTGTTTAAACGCGTTTCTTTTGTCACGTCGGTTGGGACTTTTGCTGCTAATGACTTTATTCAAAGCCTAAATTACCCTGCAGAACGTGTGCAAGTGATCCGGAGAGGGATTCCATTGATAGAAGTAGATAAAAATAAAGCAAGACAAATCTTAGTCCGGCAATTTAATTTGCAACCGGATGATAAGATTGTTGTGCATGTCGGCAATTTCAGTGCGGAAAAAAATCACCGTTTTTTATTGGATGTTTTTGAAAGAATTAAAACTATAAATCCAAATATTAAATTGATATTAGTAGGAAAAGGTATTTTGTTTGAAGAAATAGAAGCCAAAATTAAAGACAGAAATTTACAAGATACTGTTTTTATGACCGGATTTCGTAAAGATATTCCCAATATTCTTGCCGGCGCCGATTTGTTTGTATTAAGCAGCTTGGTTGAAGGTGTTCCGGGGGTAATATTAGAAGCCGGCGCTCAAAAGGTACCTAGTGTCGCTATCGATGTCGGTGGTGTATCAGAAGTACTTGTTGATGGTAAAACCGGCATACTGTTACCGGATTTTGATATAGAAAAATTTAAACAAGCCACCTTAAATATTTTACAAAACGACAATTTTCGCTTACAAATGGGACGAAATGCCTACAATTTGGTAAAAAATAATTTTAACAACGAACAAACCGGTAAAAAATTTATTGAACTATATCAAAAACTTCTTAGTAAAACCAATTAGGTCTTATATTAATAAAATGGCGTGTCACAAAATCTTATTTTATAAGAAATAGTACACAAAACCAAAGGACATTGTTCTTACATCAAGTGTTTCTCCGTTTAAGGTAACGTCATTTTTAAGAAGATTGTTAAGTCCGTAGTAAAAATTAAAATTCCAAGTGCCGTAACCGGCTGAAACATTGACTCCGTATTGCCAATTACGAATAATCTTGATGTCTTGAAAGGTAATATCAATATTGTCCGTTACATAATTAGATTTGGTCTTATAAACATAAGAAGCCGTTAGACCGGTATAGAGACGCCAAAATTTATATTTTTCCGGCGTACTACCCCGCCAACGAATTTCGAAGGGAAAATCGATTTTGTTGAAAGAAAAAGAATTACTTTTGTAACTGACATTTTGTAAAGTTACATAGGAAACTTCGCCGGTTTGTTCATCGATACTGACTCTTAAATTTTGATAATAGGTTTCCCAAGATAATCCTAATCCTATACCTATTCCCAGATTTCGCCGTTCATTAAGCGGAATATCTCTGATAAAACCGAGTTTGATATTATTGGAAAAACCGTTTTGTGTCATACTTTCAGGCAGATTTTTCAATACGGTATATGAAATACCAAAATAAAACTGATCTTCCAAATAATGTGGGTCAGGTTTGTATAAGGAATCTATAGGGATGTTTTGCTGCGCCATTCCCATTATACTAAAAAACATCAAAAATTTAAAAAATAGCTGTTTCATCTGTTTGGAATAAAGATTGAGGTAAATTTACGATAAATTTTATTTATTATAACTAAAAAGAATTGAAATAAAAAAGTCCGGCATGTCGCCGGACTTTTAAATGAATCTATAAAAGAATTTATTAAAACTAGAATTTTAATTTGACACTAAAGTTCCAAGAACGTCCCCAACCGAAGTATACATGGTTGGAGGTATTTACGCCATTCCATGTTGCATTATTACCTCTATCACCGGGAAAATAATTAGTATTTGATTCAGAAATATAATGTTTGTCAAATAAGTTATTGATACTGAGACGAGTCGTAATTTTACCTACTTTTTTAATAGGGAATTTATAAGTAATACTGGCATCAGTCAAGCTATATGCAGGTAATTTTAAGGCGCCTTTATTACTAGGATCTCCCATAGAAATAGGGTCAAAACGTGCATATAAATTATCAGCATAGAATTGGTTCATATCTATGTATAGACCTTTAACAAGATTGATATTAATACCTAATCGGGAAGTAAACTGGGCAGCATCACCCACTTTAACATCTTCTAGATATAATGTCTTATTTTGTCCGGGAATAGGATCATTATTGTCATCAACAAAAGGCGCAGTAACATTGCTTTTGTATTTCCAATCACCAACTGACATCATACCAAACAATCTTACAATGCCGTATTTAGCTGAAGTTTCAATTTCGATACCTTTATGTACTTCCTCAATCCCGTTTAATCTAGCAGTTCCTCTTATATCTGTAACCCCATCATTATCAATGTCTAAGTCTGAACTAATTTGAGCAAAACGGTCTTTCCAAGAGGTGTTATATAGGTTTATGTTTAATTTCCAATGTTCGTTTTTAAAACCATAACCGGCTTCAAATCCGATAACCGTTTCATTTTTTAGGTCTTTATTGGTTTCATTATCTGTATAATTCGGGAATACGGCACGGAATAAAGGTTGTTTGCTGTAATATCCGGCATTAACAAATACATTATGATGTTCATTGATGTTATAGTTCACTCCACCTTTGACATTACCACCGTTTAAACTTACCCAATCAGAGGCTTGAGGTTCGTCTTTACCGTCACCATCTACATCTCTTGGTAAATTGAAGTAATCGATGCGTTGGAATTGTTGATTCGAGAAACCACCTTGTACAAAGGCAGAGAACACATCGGTTTTATATTCCAATTGACCGAAACCACCATACCAACGTACATTACCTTGGTTATAGTATTCAATTTTTTCTTGCCCTTTAATATCAACGAATGGATTCCAAGAAGGATTGGCTTCTACAAAATCTTTGGGTTCTATATAACGGTTTGGATTATTTCGGTCTCTATTATCAAAATATCTATCAGCTCCTAATACATCATTAACCACTCTGTAGTGATAACCGGAATAAGTTCTTCCGTCAAAACCAATATCGAAACTTAAATTATCACTTAAATCATTATGGTAATTAGCGATAATACCGTACCAGTCATGAGAGTTCATAGATGCTCTACGTGTAAATCCGGCATTTTTACGTGCATTGGTGAATTTACCATCACTATCGGGACTGGCTCCAAATGGAGGTAGCGTATTTCCATTGGCATCTACCCAAGAAGCAGGATGATTGATAAAAGCTTGACCTGTATTTATTTGTTCGATTAAATCAAAATCGTAAATACCATCATCATTTTTCATGTAATATGCAGGGAATTTATACCTTTCGTTATTAGTATCTATGACACCATCTCCATTTCTATCTTTATAATAAACATATTCACCTATTGGTCCGGTTCCGCCACCGCGACCCCAAGAGCCATAAAGTACAGATGAAATTTTAGAATTATCATTTATTTGATATTCAATGTTAAAAGAGGCAATAGGTTTATGGTAGAAATTTCTTCTCATAGAGAAGACTTCACCATGATAATATCCCCAATCGCTATTATATTTGATATTGGGTTCGCCGTTAATACCACCATATTTGATATAATCTTTGATAGAAGGAGCATAATCTCTTTGATGGTGCCATTGCGGTGCGCCGGTGGCAGTAAACATAAAGCTTAATTTATCGCTGGCTTTGTAGCCCATACTTAAGAACCAAGTATAACCTTCACCTTGTGTACCATCAACATATCCATCACCACTAAAGCGGCTTAATAAAACTGAAGCGGACAAACCGTTTTCTAATAAACCGGTGTTATAAGCCGCTGAAAATTTCATATATTTATCATTACCGAAAGTTGCGGCAACGGCACCTCCTTTTTTCTTATTTGCTGAATTGGTTAAGATATTAATGGTACCACCGACAGATGAGATAGCCAATTTAGAAGATCCAAGCCCTCTTTGTACTTGCATAGCAGAGGTTACATCTGCTAATCCTGCCCAGTTAGACCAGTAAACCCAACCGTTTTCCATATCATTTACAGGCATACCGTTAATCATAACCGCTGTATTTCTTTGGTCAAAACCACGTACATTGATACGGGCATCACCAAAACCACCACCTTGCTTGGTAGCATAAATAGAAGGTGTATAATTTAAGACTTCCGGCAATTCTTTAGTACCGATACGTTCTTGAATTTCAGCAGCTTTCATTGTAGAAACGGCTACCGGTGTTTGGCGTTCTTTAGCGATGTCAGCCACACCGACAATTACAATTTCGCCAAGTGAAGAAGCGCTGGGGGCTAAATTAATTTTTCCTAAGTCTTTAGTTTGTCCGTTAGCCACGTCAACTGCTATTACAACCGGTTCGTAACCAACAAATGAAATTTTAACTTTTTGAGCACCTGCAGGCACTTCCAAAACAAAGTTGCCATCAAAATCTGTCGCAACTCCGGTTGTTGTTCCTACGATAACAACATCTGCACCCGGTAAGGGCTCATTGGTTTTTGCCTCAAGAACAGTTCCTTTGACGGTTCCTTGAGCAAAAGCATTACTTGCCATAAATCCGACAATGGCAAACAATAATAATTTTTTGAGTGTTCTCATGTTTAAGTTTATTTTTGAGTTTGATGCGACAAATGTAAGGTTTTTTTTAACAAAAAAAAAATACGAGAGTCAATTTTTTGTAAGTTTTTATATTTACTAAAACATTAAAAGCCAATCAGTTTTAGCTAAAACCGATTGGCTTTTAAAATAATAAAATCTATAATAATTTCTAAATACTTACATTAATAAAATCCTCCGTTTTTAAGCAAGAAAACAATCCCGACTGATGGTGAAAACTGCCAGTCGTTATGATCATTATCAACTAAATTTGAATCAGGTACTAAACCATCTACTTTGTCACTTAAGTAATATATCCAACGCGAATTTACGGTAATAGATAGATTTTTGTTTAGCTTGTACCTAAACCCACCTTCAAAAGCAAAAGTTGGAACGACACCGGGTTTGTCATACACACCGTTTCTAAATGCTGTAGGTAAGATATTAGGATTGAGATTATAATCTCCCAATTCGGATTTAAGTCTTACCACATAAGCGGTTATTCCGATACTTCCGCCGATAAAAGGATCAAAGGTTTCTAAAAAGTTATTACTTCCAAATGAAAAAGCATTTAAGTCACCAATATGATATTCAACACCCAATCCAATATGAGATTGAAAAATTGACCCGCTAAAAGCTTTAAGTTTTATAAGGTCAGGGGTTAAGTCACGGTCATTATAAGCCTGACTAAAGCTCAAATTGGAATATCCGACATGAAAAATTAAAGGAAATTTAAAATGTTTACAAGCATAACAATTAGGCTTATTGTATTTTAAGAAATTCATATAAGCCTTTCCTCCGAGTAAGAAGCCGGAATTACCAAGATTAGAAGAGAAATCACCTCTTTGACCGTAATCACCTTGAAAAACTGAGTATCCAACATTAACTTCATATTCATCTACAAATTTGCTCTGCCCAAAGGAAATACTAATGCCGATAATAAAAAAAGACGCGAAAACAATTTTTTTCATAACAAAAAATATTTAGTGTTCAAAGTTACAAAAAAATATAAAATAACAAAAGATTCATGGATTTTTTTTACTTTTACCAAAATTTTGAATGTGAGTGATTTTTTTGAAAGATATCAAAAGCGTAGAGTTATAAGCGCCAATATTTCGGTAGTTGTTAGTATTGCTATCGTTTTGTTTTTACTTGGTGCATTAGGTTTTTTCTTGTTGAATTCCAAGAAAATAACCAATCATTTTAAAGAAAAAATTACGATTACCGTTTTTTTTAAAGAACAAGCTAAGTTGTCTGAGATTAAACAGTTTGAAAAAAAGATAAAATTGTCCCCGCAAGTAAAACATACTAAATTTATTACTAAAAAGGAAGCAGCAAAACAGCTTAAAAAAGAAATAGGTGAAGATTTTATCAAGTTTTTAGATTTTAATCCCTTGCAAGATAATCTTGAAGTTAACTTAAACGGGGATTATGTCAATGCTAAAAAAATGGATAGTTTGAAACAAAATTGGCAAAAGTATAAATTTGTTTCAGAGGTGAATTATGAGTATTATAAACCGCTTATTAAAGGTTTAAATCGTAATATCAAAAAATTAAGTTTGTGGATCTTTAGTATTAGCGGCATTTTTTTAATTTTAGTTTTTTTATTGATCAATAGCGCCATTCGATTATCATTATATAATAAACGGTTTGCTATTAAAACTATGCAATTGGTTGGTGCTACTAAAGCTTTTATTCGACGTCCGTTTTTAATGAAGGCTTTTTGGTTGGGTTTTACCGGTGCATTTTTAGCATCAATCGGGTTGTTTGTAGTTTTGTATTATTTAGATGCCTATTTTTACGAGTTTAAATTTTTGAGTGATTATAAATTACTTACGATTTTATTTGGGGGTATTTTTTTAACCGGAATTTTAATTACCATAATCAGTACGTTTTTTGCAACGCGACGTATTTTAAATTTAAATTCGGAACAGTTGCATTTTTAGTTGGAATAATGATATGAGAAAAGTTTTTAGGAGAAACCAGAAACCTAAATTTGAGATAAAAACACCGGTCACTTCGGTACGTTCCGATGATAATCGGAATACTCAGTGGCCTACTTAGCAGTGCTATAGGTGGCTGAGTATTTTGAGCGCATCGAAGAATGTGCCGAAGCCACCGAAATTATATAACCACGATAAGAATAGGGATAACCAAATCATCAATAATTATGTCAAAACAAAACAAAAACAGAAAACAGGATGCTGTAAAACCCATGTTGTTTGGACGCGAGAATTACAAATATTTATTAATCGGTCTGGGATTTATCGTTTTAGGATTTATCTTAATGTCCGGTGGTGGAAGCGATGACCCCAATGTTTGGAATCCGGCAATTTTTAATTTTCGTCGTATTCGTTTGGCGCCTATGCTCATTTTATTCGGTATTTTGGTTGAAATATATGCTATTATGCGCAAACCTCAATAGTTTATGACAGAGATACAAGCCATTATTTTAGCCATTATTGAAGGGTTAACGGAATTTCTGCCGGTGTCTTCTACCGGTCATATGATTTTAACCTCGTCTTTTATGGGCATTGCCCATGATGATTTTACCAAATTGTTTACCATTGTGATTCAATTAGGTGCCATATTATCAGTGGTCATTTTATATTGGCGCCGGTTCTTACAATCGTGGGATTTTTATAAAAAACTCTTTGTAGCTTTTCTTCCGGCAGTGGTGTTGGGTTTATTGCTTCATAAAGTTATTGACCGCTTGTTAGAGAGTCCCTTAACTGTTGCAGTTACGTTGATTTTAGGTGGTTTTGTCTTATTAAAAATTGATGACTGGTATGGGCAAAATACCGACCGAAATATTGACTACAAAAAAGCGCTTAAGATTGGATTTTATCAAACATTAGCCATGATTCCGGGCGTCTCTCGTAGTGGGGCGACTATAGTCGGTGGTATGTTACAAGGTTTGAACCGTAAAACCGCTACGGAATTTTCCTTTTTTTTAGCAGTGCCTACTATGTTGGGAGCAACCGTCAAAAAACTTTGGGATTATTATCAAGATGGAATGCATTTAACCTCACATCAAATCAACCTGTTGTTAATAGGCAACTTGATTGCTTTTATTGTTGCCATGATTGCTATTAAAAGTTTTATCAACTATGTCAGTCAAAAGGGGTTTAAAATATTTGGCTATTACCGGATTATTATAGGCTTGATTATTTTGATTGTCCATTTTTTTATATTTCCTTTGACGGTTTCATAATATCAAAGCTTGTTGCAAATCATAATTTTGTTTAACAGATTTTATAATTTTTCATTCCTCAAATTGATAGCAGAATTATTGTTTGAAGTAACAAATAAAGATAAAAATACAAATCAATTTTGAAGCACGTAAAATACTTAGTTCCTCAATATCAACAATAAGTGCTAAATTTGCACTAATTTAAAAATTAAATTTATCACAAACGGACTTTATAATGACAGATTTGGAAATTTTACGAAAAGGACAAGTCTTATTGATTGACAAACCATTAAACTGGACTTCCTTTGATGTGGTTAATAAAATACGCTATACTATTTTAAAAAAATATAATCTTAAGAAGTTTAAAGTCGGACATGCCGGCACACTTGACCCATTGGCTACCGGATTGTTGTTGATTTGTGTTGGTAAAGCTACCAAAACCATAAATCAATATCAAGGTTTGGATAAAGAATATACAGGCAGTTTTTATCTTGGCGCTACGACGCCGTCTTATGATATGGAAACTCCAGTAAATGAAAATTTTGATACAAAATATATTACACCGGAACTGATTTTACAAACAGCACAAGCTTTTGTTGGGAAACAAAAGCAATTGCCGCCCATTTTTTCAGCTGTAAAAATAAACGGTAAAAAACTGTACGAACATGCTCGTAAAGGTGAAGATGTAGAGATTTCTCCCAGAGAAATAGAGATTAAAGCATTTGAAATTTTATCTGTTAAGATGCCTGAAGTTCGTTTTAGGGTTAGGGTCAGTAAAGGTACATATATCAGATCTTTGGCATATGATTTTGGTAGGGCTTTACAATCAGGGGCTTATCTTATGTCATTGAGACGTACTAAAATTGGTTCGTTTGACGTTGAAAATGCTTTAAATATTGATGATTGGATTGCCAATTTTAATCATGAAAATTAATCCTTCACATACCGAAAAAGCACTTTTAATAACCTTTTTTATTGAATTGGTTATCATTATCTTATTATTTAATTTAGGATTTAATGAAAAACCTAAAGAAGCCACTTATGCCGTAGAATTTGTTGATGATAATTTTAATTTTGATGACCTTGAACCGGAAAGAAAACCGGAATTGCCCGAAATTCAAAATTACATTCACCAAAAATACCAAACCAATATAGCATCTAATGCTCTGCAAGACGAAAAATCATTTGAAGAATTCAGACAGCATCACGAACAAGCTTTAAAAGATTTTTATGAAAATCGTGAAAAAGCACAAAATATAGATGCAGGGGAACAAACCACACCCGAAAAACAAGAAAAAAAGAAAGAAATTCGGTTTACGGGCAATAGCAATATCCGGTATTTTATCAAAAACAGACAAGATATTTATATATCCAATCCGCTTTATACTTGTCCCGAGTATATGTCGGGATTGGTTGTCGTGGATGTTGAATTAGACCAATCCGGTAAAGTAATTAAAGCCAAATACAATCCCGATAAATCTACGACTAAAGCCGAATGTTTAATAGAAAGTGCTATCAACGCTGCTTATGAGAGCTTTTTTAATGCCGACAACACCGCACCGGTTGTACAACAAGGTTATATTACATATAATTTTTAGTAGTTGCATCTAGTTGCTGCATTGTCCGGATTTTTGTAAACTTTATAAGACAACCTTTCTCAAGACAAGTCACTCCTCATTACTCACTCCTCAATATTTTATTATACAATTCCGGATTATTTAAAACTTCTTTGGCTTTTATAATAACAGGATCATGTTTTACATTATATTGTATCAAGCCGTCTTTTTGAAAATATCGATTGACTAAATCTTTGGACAGTTCTGATAAAATATAGATTTTGTATTTTTTTAAAATATTGATGTTCTGTTGTTTATATTTTTTTTCTAATTGTTCGTATGCTTTTATTACGGAGGTGTCTTGTTGTTCTTTTAAAGCATTTTTTTTGGCTTTTTTCAAGATTTTTTCCGCATCACTTTCGGGGAATAATTGCCGGTCATTCATGAATTTTATCAAATTGTTAAAATCTTTGTCTGTCAATTTAAAATCTGAAATTTTTGTCGGTTGCGGTTGTGTATAGTAGTACCAAGTGGCATAATCAAACAAAATACCTTTGTTGATTAGGTCCTTGATAAGCGATTCGCTTATCTCGGTTTTTAGTTCAATATCCGGCACAACGCCACCTAAATTATGTACGGTCCTGCCATTAGTTGTTTTATAATTTTTTTCGGGCAAATTATCTCGCATCAATAGGGGTTTGCCGTTTTTGTCGCGGTGCCAATAATCTATTTTTTGAATTAATCGCCCCGAAGGAATATAATATTTTGAGATGGTTTGCTTCATATAAGTACCGTATTTGAGTTTGTAGGTACGTTGCACCAAACCTTTGCCGTAAGTTGTATCGCCAATAATTACGGCACGGTCATAATCTTGTAAACTGCCGGACAATATTTCAGAAGCCGAAGCCGAATGATTGTTGACCAAAATTACAATGGGGATTTCTTCGTCAATAGAAGGGTTACGGGTCATATAAGTTCTGTTATATTTATCAAAACGCCCTTTTGTAGTTACGACCACTTTGCCTTTTGGTATAAAAAAATTGACAATTTTGATAACTTCGTTGAGTAATCCCCCCGGATTGCCACGTACATCTATAACCAATTTTTTAGCGCCTTGATTTTTTAGGTCGAATAGCGCTTTTTTAACTTGATTTGAAGCCAATTTGTTAAATTTCACAAAACGGATATAACCAATATCACCATCGAGATAAGTGCCGGTAACAGCATCTAATTTGATATCAGCTCTTTTAAGTTTTAAAGTCAATGTCTTTCCATTGCGTTTGATGGTTAATTTAACTTCACTACCGGCGGCGCCTTTGAGTAAATTGGATGCCACTTTGGATGATAAATCTGATACTTTTTTATCTTCAATAGCCATAATTTCATCACCGATTTTGAGTTTTTCGGCAGCCGGTGAGTTTTTATAAATATCGGTCACTAATATTATACTGTCTTTATAACGGATGTTGATACCTAAACCACCAAAATGCCCTTCTTGACGCATTTTTTGGTTTATTATGCCTTGCTCATCATAAAAAGTAGTAAAACGATCTAAACTATTGAGCATGCGTTTGGTGTTTTTTTGCATCATATCACCTATATTGATGTCATCAATATAATTGGTCGCCAATTTTTTGAGTACATCGTTAAAGATTTCCATTTGCTTGCTAATCTCAAAATATGGATTTTGAGCCGACACGTTCCAAATAATAAATAAAAACACACCGCTAATTATTCGTTTCATATCTTAAATAATTTATTTTTTTTATACAAAAATCCAACCAAACAAGTTTGATAAAAATGTTTATATTTAATTTTTTAAAAATACACAATTTTTACAAATGGATACAGACGCACTTTATTATCTTTTAGCGCTGCAAAAAGTCAAAAATATCGGCGATATTTCTGCAAAAAAATTACTGCGTCATTTTGGCTCTGCTAAAGCTGTTTTTGAAGCGGCAAAACATAATGAAATTGCTGTACAGGATATAGGCTCGGTCATGATTCAGAGTTTAAGACAGTTTAATGATTGGCAACGAGTATCTGATGAAATTAAATATATTGAGCAAAACAGGCTCAAAGTTGTCAGTATTTTTGACGATGCGTATCCTTACAGACTGCAACATGCACCGGATGGTCCCATCCTGTTTTTTTATCAAGGTAACGCCGACTTGAATCACCGCAAAATGATTAGTATCGTCGGAACCCGTAATATGACCTCTTACGGCAAACGTATGGTTGCGGAACTTATAGAAGGTTTGGTTGATTATAAACCGATTATTGTCAGCGGATTGGCATACGGTGTTGATGTTGAAGCGCATTTGCAAGCCTTAAAACACAACTTGCCGACCATAGCCGTTTTAGGACATGGATTTCAACGGATTTATCCGGCTATACATCAAAAAGTTGCCCGGCAAATGTTGGAAAACGGCGGCTTGATTTCCGAATTTTGGCACACCGACTCGGTAGATCGTAATAATTTTTTAAAACGTAACCGTATCGTTGCCGGTATGTCCGAAGCGGTTGTCATCATAGAATCCGGAGTTAAAGGTGGCGCCTTGGTTACGGCAGATATTGCCAACTCGTACAATCGTGATGTGTTTGCCGTACCCGGACGTACTACGGACACTTTTAGCAAAGGCTGTAACAATTTGATTAAACAAAACAAAGCTGCTCTGATTACCGATGCACAAGACATTATCAATATGTTACAATGGACTGAAGAAAGGATCAAACCGGCTAATCCGCAACTCAATTTGTTTGTCGATTTAAATGACGATGAACAGCGTATCTTTGATTTATTGCAAGCAGAAGGCAAAATGTCTTTGGACGAAATGGCTTTAAAACTTGAAATGCCGGTTTCAAAAATGGCGCAAATTTTATTACAAATGGAATTAAATAATATCATATCAACTTTACCGGGAAAGTTTTTTGAATTATTGTAATTTTTTTAACTTGAAAATGTAGATTAATCGTAATTTTTACAATTAATTAAAAGTGTTTTTGCCTTTTATTTACGAGTTATTTAATAACTTTGCTTTTGTAACAACACACTTAAATCATTATGAACAAAGAACTATCTCTGGACATTAGAAAAACGGCAACCGTTAAGATCAATTTGTCCAACCGGATTGATTATGCCAACGATTATATTTTAGAACTGCTCGGATATCGTATTACCGAATTTGTAACACACCCCCCTAAAATTATTTGTCATGAAGATATGCCGGATATAATCCATGATATTATCGGTACCTATATTATGAATTATGATGAAGGTATAGCTGTCTTAAAACATAAAACGAAAAACAACGATTATTTTTGGGCATTTACTCATTACAAACCATCTTATAAACCGGATGGTAGTTTTGAGGCTTTTGTTACCCGTCGCAAACCTTTACCGACTAAAAAGTTGAACGGGACTATAGAAGATATGAAATACCAAATTTCAAAACTTTATGAAATTTTAAAAGGTATTGAAAAACATACGGGGACAAAGCAAGCAGAAAGGTATTTAGAAGGTTTTTTAGAATATAAAGGATTTGATACTTTAGAAGACTACTATATGAGTTTCTTTGACTTTAATAAAGCAGAACTCGAAGAATATTTTAGTATTAATGAACAAACACCGGATAAAAAAATTAGACGCTATACAAATTTTATAGATATTTATTGATTCAAAATTGACAATTAATTCATGTTTATTCTGACAAAAGTATTTCAATATATGCGCTGCCTTTTTCGGTATGACGCTGGAGTTGTTGTAAGGAATAAGGTTTTATGATTAATATACCGCCAAATTGAGTACGGCATTCTACAGGAATGCTATTGTCAAGAATGATGTTGATTTTATCCGGTGACAATCTTTTTTTATGGGTTCCTGCTATTACTTTCATTTTTGGTAGAATTTGTTTTCTTTCACTTAAATATATTTGAATGATATAATCGGTTTCTTTCATTTCAATACGTTGATGCCAATCTTTTCGGGGCGATTTTGGGTAAAAAGTAATTCCTTTGATTGTTGAGGTTTTTAAGGATTTTTGTATTAATTCAAAATTTACATTTAAAATGATTTGTTTAATATGCTCGTCATTACTCAAATCTATCGGGACTATTTCGGTTTTGTTTTTAACATAGTTATGTATGAGTTTAGAAATATTTCTCATATCCCTTTTTGTATAGATATAATTGATTACGGTACAAGATTTATAGTTTAATTTGGATACAATCCTATTAATACTTTCTTTGCTGATATTTGAGTTATATAAATCAATGGCATTATTCAATCTTTTGTAAATATTTTTTTTCAAACGCTGTGGTGCGATAACTTGCATATGATCGCCAAAACTCAAAATGGCTTTTTCCAATTCAAAGTTAAGTTGCACTTGTAAACCGATAACTACACCATATTGATTTCTTTCTAAAGTTTGCTGACTGTGATGCAAGGGTTTGGTTTCAACATAAGGTGCCATTTCTCTGTTGACAAAAAGCTTTACGTTTTCCGGTTTTTTATTGGGCTGTACAGTTACCCCTATGGCAACATCATAATATTTTTTTAAATCTATTTGACATGACATGAAAGGTTTATGGCTTTTTTTAATAGATATAATTCTGTCCAAAGCCAGATTCACAATGTTTTTTCCATCCGTACGACTGCCAATAACAAACCATCTGTTGCGATATTCTTTTAACAAATAAGGATAAAATACAAAAGTGTTCGGGTAGCGATTTCTAAAAGATTGATACGTAATAAGAATACTATGATGCTGTAAAATATGTTTGTGTAAGCTGTCTAAAAACTCTAAACCTTTTAAATGATCATTTTTTTCAAAGTCAATAACTGGTTGGGTATTGGTTTGATGCGAATAGATATGGTCTTCCAACTTTTGTACAACTTCTTGTAAGGCGTTGAAGTGTGAAAAGCCTTTAAACTGACTTAAAAAAGCAACTGATTGCGATATCTTTTTTAAATCTTGCGAGCTAATTCCGACATTCATTATGGAATATTCGGGGTCCTCGTAAGTGTAATATTTTTTATCAACTACAATTATCGGGGCATTATAACCCAGTTTATCACTGCGCATTGTTTGAATATCCAGTTGGATAGTACGTTTGCTGACATTCATCATTTTACCTTCGTACTCGTACAAGGCATCGCTACAAGCTTCTATGAGGTCGTCTAAAGTCCATTTTCTATATCTGTTTTGCAGACATTTATCTATGGTTTTGTAGCGTATTAGAGCGTTTTTGTTATAAGCCATAGTTTATTTGAGTGATTAATAATTCAGAGATATATTTAGCAGGTATTTGTCATTTCGAACAAAGTGAGATATCTCTTTCAATATTTTATGAATTAATTTTATATAGTTGTTTAAATAATCGATTGATTATCAGTTTGTTAAAATTTATTTTTCAAAATTACAAAAAATATTTTTTATTACGCAAAATAATTGCGTAGTCATATAAATATATTTGCCCTGTAATTGTCGGAACAGAGGCAGTAGCAGGAGAGCAGGTCGTAAAATGGGATAGAATGATATAATTTTATTACGATCTCTACTGTCTCTTTGATATGGAAATTAATAATGATATACCAATTTAAAATTATAAGAAAATGAAGCAAGTAATTAGCACTGAAAACATTCCTATTAAAATGTGGCTAGATGAAATGGAGCCTCAAGCATTAGTACAAGCAAAAAATTTGGCAAACTTGCCTTTTGCATACAAACATATCGCTATTATGCCCGATAGTCATGTAGGATACGGTATGCCTATCGGTAGTGTTTTAGCAACGCAAGGGGTAGTTGTTCCCAATGCTGTAGGTGTGGATATTGGCTGTGGTATGGTTGCTCAAAAAACCCATCTTGAAGACATTACCATAGATGAACTCAAAAAAGTTTTGGGTATTGCCCGAAAAATGATTCCTGTTGGGTTTGAGCATCACAAAGAGGCACAAGATGAAGCTTTGATGCCTCAAAATCATGAAGGGTTATTTATAGTAAAAAATCAATACAAAGGAGCCTTAAAACAATTGGGGACTCTGGGTGGAGGCAATCATTTTATCGAAATTCAACAAGGCTCGGATGGTTATATTTGGATTATGATTCATTCCGGTAGTCGTAATTTGGGCTACAAAGTGGCCAATCATTATAACCGATTGGCACAACGACTCAACGAACATTGGTTATCAGTTGTAGAGAAAGATAAAGAATTGGCTTTTTTGCCTATTGAAACCCAAGAAGCCCATGATTATATCAATGAGATGAATTATTGTATCGATTTTGGTGTAGCAAACAGAACATTGATGATGCAAAGAATGATAGAAGCCATGCATGAAGTAAAAGGAGATTTTGACGTGGATGAAATTATCAACAAACCACATAACTTTGCCGCTTGGGAACATCATTTTGGCAAGAATGTTTTGGTGCATCGAAAAGGAGCTACGCGTGCATTTGATGGAGAGCTAGGTATGATTCCGGGGTCACAAGGCACAAAATCTTATATCGTAAAAGGCAAGGGGAATCCTGAAAGCTTTATGTCATGTTCGCATGGCGCCGGTAGAAAGTTGGGGAGAAAGCAAGCCAAACGCGAATTAAATTTAGAAGAAGAAATTGATTTGTTGGAAAAACAAAATATTTTACACGCTATCCGGCACAAATCAGATTTGGAAGAAGCTGCCGGTGCCTACAAAAATATTTTTGAGGTTATGGATAACCAAACCGACTTAGTGGATATTGTAGTGGAGTTGCAACCGTTAGCTGTTATAAAAGGTTGATAAAAAAATAATTGCCAAAAAAATTAGCGTAAAAAACAAATTGTCACACGATTCAATTGGTGGCAATTTTGTATTAAATAGAACTTTATTTTATAAAATTTAGTAATAACGCAATTGTAAACCGTAATTCTTATTGTAAATTGATAGAAATCATAGATTTCTCAAAAAACAATCATAAAAATTGATTTTGAATATCTTATAACAACCTTTTGAATAATAATACAAGAAAAAATCATCCTTAAGGGTGATTTTTTTCATTATAAAGGGTGTAAAATATCGCTTGGTTTATATGTAATTTTACATCATTAAAACTTACAAAAATCAACAACTATGAAACACATTATTTATTTATTCGGTTTATTATTGATGAGTAGTCATTATGCTTGTCAAAATAGTTCACCGGACACATCATCACAAACTTTAAGTCAAAATATTACAAAATCAGACAATTCCGTGCTTAAAAGATATCAACTAAAATCAGGGATTGTTAAATATAAAACACGAATAAACGGTAAAGTTATGGGTTCGACCATAGAAGGATCTGGTACTCAAGAATTGTATTTTAAAAACTGGGGTGGTACGGAATTAAAAAAAAGTGAAGAGAAAAAAATAACGCACATCAATATTTTCGGACAAAAGAAAACAGAAGTTGAACATACTAAGACTATAGACAAATTGGATAACGGTAAAAGTTACACGGTAGATGAAACTAACAAGGTTATTTATGTGAGACAAGATCCGGCTATGAATTTGATGAAAAATATTAAAAAAGAAGATGTCTCGGCTGTTGGCGAAAGCATGTTAAAATCACTTGGGGGCAAGAAAACAGGCACCGGTAAAGTACTTGGTTATACTTGTGATATATGGCAAATACCCGGAGGCAAACAATGGATATATAAAGGTGTACCTTTAAAAATACAAATGTCAATTATGGGTATCACTACAACTAATGAAGCCACTGAAGCTAAATTTAACATATCAGTCCCCGACAAATATTTTAAACTGCCTGATTATCCGGTACAACAAATGCCCGGATTTCAAAATAGTCCCGACCAATCCAAAGACATGATACAAGGAGCAGCCAAAATAAGAAAAATGAGTTTTAAGCAATACAAAGAGATGTTGCAAAATAATGACCCTGAAGCTTATAAAAATATGTCAGAAAACGATTTAAAAATGAGCTACAAGCTGATGCAAAAAATGGCGCAGCAGATGAAATAATGTCATTCATATAACAAATAACACCATTTGTAAATTAATTTTTACCGTTTATAAGTTTACTGTTTTTTTCAATAAAATACGTCTTAACTTTATACAAAATTTAATGCTAACCCTAAATTAAATATTATGAAGAAGACTATTTTATTTATCTTTTTATTTAGCTTGATGATGAATCTTCAAGCGCAAGTAGATTATTACACGCTTACACAAGCTAACAATTCAGGTTATCCTGATACAAGTAGTTATGCAACTACGCTTTGGACAACCGGTGACGACGAAGAACAAACCGGTGTGCCTATCGGTTTTGATTTTTACTATGGTGGACAAAAATATACCACTTGTACTGTAGGGGTTAATGGCGCCATATCTTTTACGGAAACCCAAATATATGGGACGAATAATGATTTAGCTTCTACCAATGCGGGACGAATAAATATTATTGGACCTATGTGGGACGACTTACAATTATTTGCTTCAAATAATGGCTATGTTGCCTACGAAACAATCGGAACGGCTCCTAATAGAGTTTTTAAGATTTCTTGGAAAAATATTTCTCATTATGGTGACCAATCTCATGATATGAGTTTTGTTTTAGAATTAAAAGAAACATCCAATGATATAGAATTTTACTATGGGCACTGTGATGCGGGAGCTAATTTAAG
>JALWLE010000003.1 GCA_026996605.1 Flavobacteriales bacterium | reverse complement strand
TATGTTGCAGGAAGAGAATTAGTAAATTGAAATAATAAGTACGATTGTTTTGTAGGTAGATTCTTTGCTGTTGACCCGCTGGCAAAAAAGTATCCTTGGAATAGTTCTTATGCTTTTAGTGAGAATAGAGTCATTGATGGGGTTGAGTTGGAAGGGTTGGAGTATATTTTTGCAGCAGATGGTAAATTATTAGGACATGTTGGTGATAAAGACAATCAAATGATATTGGTCACATCACCTGATAATTATAAAGCATTTAAATCGAACAGAATTAGTTTAGGTGAATTAGTTAATCAAAGATCTGTTTCTGTATTAAAAATGCCGGATTATGTAAAATCTAACATTGCGACAACAGTTTATAGAAAGGTTAGAAATAGAGCTGCTACTTATAATTTATACAACGGTAAAATTACAGTTGGACAATATAATGTGCCACCGGTGTATGAATGGGCGAAAGAAAATGAATATACTGCTGGTAAAAGACAAGGTGATGCTCAAACCATTCATAACCCATTCCCTGATGAAAATGAATCAGCAATATTAATATATAAATTTAATGATAATTATGCAGAACTTGCTTTTGCTTTACAACATGAAGATCTTCATGCTTATTTAAAACATGATAAAAATGTTATTAGTAGAGGTGTTTATGAGTTGAGAGTATATATGGGTTTGTTAAAATCACCTTTTCTTGATAAATTAGGTAAGAGTAAGAATGGAGAATTAGATCAATTCAAGGATTCTTACAAGTCATATTTAACAAAAATATTAGAACGTTTCAGTCGTAATAAAGCAACAATTCAAGAGATTAATCTTTACAAAAAAGCTAAAAAGGCATATGAAAAAAGATTTAATGTCAAACTTGGAACATTTGAAGGAACTAATGTAGTTATTGAGAAAAAAACTAAAAATATAGATAAAGATAATGAATAAATTAATCAACTTTGTAATTGTATTTTGTTTGTTTATTGTTTCTTGTAAAAACAAAGTTAAAAATATAGAAGTATTTCCAACCAACAAATTTATTCTTTTTTATGATGAACTAAAAGATGTGGAACATTTAGAACCGAATGCCGGTTTTGTTTTTGAAATAATAAATAATCAAAATAAAAAAATAGTACTCGACTCATTAAGAATTAAAGGTGTTGTTGATTATGCTGATGAAGGTTTATTAAATGCCATATTTATTCAAAAAAAAAGTAGTTTCAATATTTTTAGAGATTCTTTAATTATTCCACCAAAAGACAAAAAAAAGATACTGATAGGAATTCAAGGTACTGGTATAACCATAGAGGATGTCAAAAAAAGACTAAGTGTTTGTTGGATTAATAAAGCACAATTCTTTTTCCATACAAATCAAGGTAATGTTAAGATTGAAAAAAGCATAAAACCCTTTTATGAAATGTCAGATGATAAGTATATTTATTTTGTAGATGGAAAACTGATGCATAATAAATTTGTTGAAAACAAATACAAAAATTTCGAATTTTATTAATATAATGTTTTCAATTTATTATTAATATTATTAAAAATTATATAAAAAATGAAATGCAAAATTATTTTGTTAAGCTTTTGGGCTAGCATTATGTTAATATCTTGTCATCAAAAGAATATTGAAATAAAACCAACTAATAAATATATTGCTATTTATGATAAACTTAAAAACAAATCTGGGTATATACATTCATATGGATATATTTTTGAGATAAAAAATAATATGTCAAAAAACTTAACACTTGATACAGTAATAATAAACCTTAAAAGCGGTTCGCAAAATAACAATGTTTATGAATTGTTTGATATAGAAAGGCCATTAAGTAAAATTCTTGTTCAAAACGACACAAATTGCGAGTTTCTGACAGATACATTAATCATCCTACCCGGTCAAAAGAAAAAAATAATGCTTTTTGTAGGCAGAATGTTTCGCAGCATACCTGATGCAAAAAAGTTACTTAAAGTATGCTGGGTAAATGATATTAACTTTTATTTTCATACAAGTAACGACACAATCATTATTACAAAAAATACGAAATCAATTCATAAGTTATTAAATGACAAAATACAATATTTTATTGATAATAAGCAGATTGATAGCATTATAATTAATAAAAGGTATAAAAAAACTCTTTTTGATTTGGATTGAAATTGATTTTTCCACTTCCCCGCTGAGCGAAGTCAAAAGAAGTAACAAATAAGGTTTTATGTGCAGTGCGAATGTCCCCCCGCTGCCGCCAGCTTGTAGCTGGTGGTGGTTTAATCTTAAAAAAACGTGTAGTAAAAACTAAAAACAACCAAAAAAGCCACTTGCTTTTGAGTGGTTTTTTTGGTTTTAAAACTTTGCTTGGCCATCCAATAAATCTTTCTTTCGTTTTTTAGTCAGCATAGAGTTAATGCCATTTCATAATATAAGATTGTCAAAAAAGATTTGGCATTATACCGCTACTACATGAAAATAGGACAATTTATTGGACCATATTGAATGTGTATGCGGTATAATGATTTTGATAAGGGCGTTTTTTTCGTCGTCGTCCAGTTGGTTGTTAGATATTATCCGTTACTAACGGTTAAAAACGGTTACATAACTTTTGCTACTGTTTTCATTGATATTTTGAAATAATAATTTTATAGATTTTTTTAAATTGAAAAAATTATAAAGCAAAATCTTACTTCAAATAGCCCGAAAAAAAGCTTGCAGTCTGCGGTCATTACCCCTGCCATACGAAGGTTTTCCGTAAAATTTGAGTGGAACGGACGAAAATAAATGGAAAAATAACATTAATATAAAATTTTCACTAAATTTGTAGTATCAAGTCAAGTTTGTTGTGATGAAAAAACGAAACCGACATGATTAAAATAATCATTAAACATCCCGACTTTTGTCAGGGATAATGATTATTTTAATCATAAAAGCTTATCCCGACAATAGTCGGAAACCTTAATGTTAAAATAAAAAATAAACAGATGAAAAAATGAAACGGTGTATCAATATTGATGAAGTTTTTTTGAAAAATTACATAAAAATATGAATAATACAATTCAAATAAAAAATAATTTGATTTCAAGAATTAAAAACTCAAAGGATTTAAACTTTTTAAAGGCCTTGCAGACTATTTTTGATAGTTTGGAAGAATATCAGCTCAATGATACACAAAAAAAATCGATTAAAAAAAGTCGTGATGAGATAAAAGCAGGGAACTATATTGAAAATTCAACAGCAGTTTCAGAAATCAAAGAATGGCTAAAAAAGAAATAATTTGGTCGAAAAGAGCTTATTCGGAATTAAAAAGTATTCTTGAGTTTTACAACAAACGAAACGGTAATACAAATTACAGTTTAAAACTTGTAGATCAAATTGAAGATGTATTAAATACACTTTCTCAACAAGAATATATTGGTAGATTGACTTCCAATAAAAAAACAAGAGTTATTGTTATGAAAGTCTATTTGATTTTTTATGAGATCAATGGAAATAGAATTGAAATACTTTCATTTTGGGATAACAGGCAAGATGATATCAAACGAATTGATAAATAAATCTAATTTCAAATAAAAATACTCGAAGAAAACCATTATTACCCGTTTGGTTTAAAACACGGCAACTATAACACCATACGCAAAGATGTGAAATACCAAGAGCTAGCCCTAAGCAAAAAAGAAGTCAAACAAGTGGTGCCGGAAGCGGTGAAGTTTAAGTATTTATATAATGGTAAAGAGTTGCAGGATGAACTCGGCTTAAACGTTTTTGACTATGGCGCCAGAGTCTATGACCCGGCAGCGCCACGCTTTTGGCAGATAGACCCCGATACTGAAAAATACCAAAACCAAAGTGTCTATGTTTATGCTGATGATAATCCGGTAAGGTTTATGGATATTGATGGGAAAGGGACGGAGGATGAGTGGATTATATTTAGTACCGGCGAGACGGTTCGTGTAGGCGATAAAGGTGGTGATGAAAAGGATTATGTTCATAAAGTTGATAAAAATGGTATATTACAACTAAAGTAGTTGATGTAAAGAAAAAATATGGACAAATACCTTCAGAAGTTCCTATATTATTAAGCTCATCCCCCGGATTAAGAACCTATATGACACATTTGATGTCCCCTGCTATAAAAGAAAACAATATATTCTTTGACATATTAACCGGCAGAAGTGCTTTAAAAGGATTTAAGCTTGCCTTAACACAAATCCCAAAAGAGGGTAGAATTCTTGGTTCTGCAAGTAATACCATAAATTATTTCACTCAATTAGCTAAAGAACAAGGATTTTCATCTAAAATTGTTGGTAAAAATATTAAAGCAGGATTTTTTACGCAATTATATCATAATATTATTAAGTCGTGGAATGCAAAATCTTTGGTATGGGAAACATTATATAGTAGAAGTGAAGCAACAGCTGTTGGAAGAGAAATGTTAAATAATACGTTAAAAAATTCTACAATTAAAGCATTTATAAGTTTTCTATCAACCATAAATGATTTTAAAGGCAATAAATAGAGAAATTCTAAAAAAGAGATTAAAAGAGTTATTTAAAACAAAACTCGGTTATGAAGTAACCGATTGGAACAACTCATTTCATGATGCAGGTGCATATGGATTAGACGCTTATGTTTTTTTTGATGATTTAAGTGAAGAATTTAATGTAGATTTTTCAAATCTTGATTATAAAAGATATGGTATTAATGACTTTTATTTTGTCAATCCAATAAAAGACCTTTTTAAATATTGGGGTAAAAAAAGAGATTTTACACTAAATCATTTATTAGATGTTATCGAAAAAAAGAAATGGTTTGATCCGGATTAATTTTGAAAATCAGAATATGTCTTACCTCAAAAAGCAAGAAAAAAAGCTTGCAGTCTGCGGTCATTACCCCCGCCATACGAAGGTTTTCCGTAAAATTTGAGTAGAACGGACGTTATACTAAATAGCCATCAAGATGCTGAATATAAAAAGTTTCTTTTAGGCTTGTTTGTCTCAAAAAAAATATTCCGTAGCTATGGCTACGCAAGATTTTTTTTAAACCAAACCGCACTAAAATAATTCTTTTTCTAAAATATCATCTTGACAACTATTTAGTATTAAAACAATCTGCTGTTTGAGCTAAACGTAAAGTTTTATAGAAGGCTAATTTATCAATAAATTCAAAGTTTGATTAAAGGTAAAAAGCCCGTGCGAGTTCAGATTGTCTAGGGAGTGGAACGTAAAATTTAGGAAAAGTTTCGTAAGGCTAGCGTCGTTTCAAGCATATAATGTCTGAAAAGTTGAAGTTATTTTTGTTGAGAACAAAGCATAATATTTTCAGCATAGCCATAGCTATGGTTAAAATTTTTAATGCAGTTATCGGCAAAAAGAACGAAACTTGGTTGGATAATTATATACTTGATGCGACGCTTTGTTTTTTTGTTACTTTTTTCGGCGATGGAAAAAAGTAATGGTAAAATAAAAAATTTCCTATCTTTACCTTGTATTGTTTGAACAAATAAAGTTGTCAAAAAATGAAATTACTATCACTCCCCCCGCACTTTTCCGCTTGGCACTATCCACTAGGCACTTTTGACAACTTTCAACTTTTTACTTTCAACTTTCAACTTAATTATCAAGAACGTCAAGACGAACTCGGTTTAAACTGGGATAGTTTCAAATACCGCAACTACGACTATGCCATTGGGCGGTTTATGAGTGTGGATCCATTGGCGGAGAAGTATCCTTATAATTCTACGTATGCCTTTCAAGAGAACAAAATGGGTTTTGGACGTGAATTGGAGGGGTTGGAGTTAGAATATAGAGATAATAATGGTATAGTTCATGCCGGACCCTTTGATCAAGATAATGTGCCGGACAACTGGCAACAAGTAGAAACAACTGCTGACGGTTGGAGTGAGAGTTTACCGGCGGTAGAGATTACTGCGCATAATAATCAGGATACTGATACGACACAAATAAATCAAGAGAATAGTCATCAAAATGATAACCTTCCTGTAAATATAAATTTAAGTTTAGAGCAAGAGAATTCTAATTATAACATTTTTGATAGTGGTTTTGGTGATAAGATTACTTTAAATTATTCATCAGGCATTTTTTATAATTATAAAAACAATATTTCACCAACTTCTATGAATTTTGGATATAATTATAAGAAAGAGTTGAGTAGTGTTGGAGTATCGGTTGGTTCATCTAATTTTAATCTAACTTCAAGTATAGATTTAATGAATTATGGATTTTCATCTAAATTGACATTATTTGGTGCAAATATGTCTAATTCAGTTTCTGCTTATAATGGTTTTGGAACGTCATTTGGCTATTACAGTGATAATAAATATACAAATTTCGGAATCTCTTATAAACCCGGTAAAGTAACCGGTTTAGTTGTTGTTGCAGTCATTACTAAAAACCCATCTGTTATTAATAGATTGATACCACTATTAAAACAAATCCCTTTAAAACGAATTCCCGTTTATAAGTAAAAATATTACTTTTATAAGATTTAAAATGCAATGAAAAAAAATAAACTTCTTATTACACTTATTCTTTTTGGTTTTGTTGTGCTTATAATTTCTTTTTTGAGTATAAGAAAAAATTTAGATCTTTTTTTAAAAAAAGCACCTGAAAAATGGCCAAAGCATATCATTATTCCGAATGATTATTTGCAACTTTTTAATAGAAATGAAAATGAAGTTAAGAATATTACTTCATTAAAATATGATAATTCTTATCCTATCTCATTTATTAAAATTAATGATATGAATGGTTTAATCACCAAGTTTAAAGGTTCAAATAGTATAAGTTATTCGTTTATTAAAAATAATAATGTTAAACAGACCCCACGAGTTTGGTATAAAGATTTTTCAACAAAAGATTTATCTATTAGTTTCAATGAACCTCAAAAACCGATTAAAGAGCTTATTGTTATGAGCGATAATATTGATACTGTTTTATATAGTAAAAAATCTACTATACTAAAAGGTAATTTAAATAAAATTGGAATTGCATTATTAGAATCTAACAAAAACCTAGATAATTATTCAGACCCTAAATTAAATTTTTATTTCGAAGATAGAAGGCTTTTTTCTTATTTAAAAGACGATTTTAAATATTATTTAATTCTAAAAAAATCTAATGGAACGATATATCTGGTGTTTTTAAAAAGTGAAGATTTTAATGATAAGAAGATATTATCATTATTTGAAAAATAAATATTGTTTGTTTACGTAGTGTTATAAAGAATTAACAATTTTGCATCTTATAAAACAGCAGATTACAATCAATCCAATGACAACAACACCAATCAGGAGTAAACCTACAAGCCATAGGCGAGAATTAGCATTTTTATTGACAATAGATGGCATTATGCTAATTTCCTTAATCTCATTATAAATCATGAGAGCATTGATAGAACCAAGTTTGCTTGTAGGCGCTATATTTTTATTAGCGATAAATATTTCATTTTTCTATTTGAGGTCGCTGTATAAATATCTTTTGCTGATTTTTTTACTATTAGCTTTATTTGGTTTTATAAAATTTTTTTATTTAAACTTTTATGTTGTTAATAAATTTTTTAGCATTGAATTGATTGCTTTAATTCTGTTGGTGTGGTTTCTTAAAATTTACGGTAATTTTTTATTTACCAAAAAACCAAAAAATCCTATATTTGATTTTCAGATACTTAAGTACGGAAAATAATCAGTTCCGATTTTTATCGGACAACAATGCTTTTTTTATTCAAATATCATTCTCTTATTATATCTCCTTCAATTTTGGTTAGGATAATTTTTTTTCAATTGTTTGATGATTTAAAACAAAACCATTAAGTCTTAAAATTATTGAACCTTCAATCTCAAAAACTTTTTTCTACTAAAACAAAATTAAAAAAAATCCAATTATATTTGTAGTAAAATTAATTACTATGGATAAAATAACCATTTGGCATAATCCACGATGTCGAAAAAGTCGTGAAGGTTTGGCAATGACACAAAAAGTAGCTGAAGAAAAAAACTTGGAAGTTGATATTCGAAAATATTTAGATAATACACCTAGTCAAGATGAACTAAAGAAAATCTTAAAAATGTTGGATATGAAACCTATTGATTTGGTGAGAACTAAAGAAGCAATATGGAAACAACAATTTAAGGGAAAAGATTTGACTGATGCGCAAATTATAGAAGCAATGGTACAATACCCTAAATTGATAGAACGTCCGGTTGTTATTTATAAGGATAAAGCGGTATTGGCAC
>JALWLE010000002.1 GCA_026996605.1 Flavobacteriales bacterium | reverse complement strand
AATTCGGAAAATGATGTGCCTAAATTGATAAAGGAATTTACAGCTGCTCATCCAAAATTTGACATCAAATATTTTAAGGAATCCAGTCAAGGCGAACAATATGCGTGGAATAAAGGCATAGATGAAGCGCAAGGAAAACTCTTAATTTTTGTAGATGACGATGTGCGTTTTCATCAGGATTATCTGGCAACTTTGGAAAAAGATTTTGTCGGCAATCTCGATGATATTGCCGGTGGCGGTAAAGTTGCACCGGTGTTTGAATACCAAAAACCCGCTTGGATTAACAAATATGTGATGCCGTATTTTGCCGAGATTAATTTGGGTGAAAAAAGCCGGTTCCCTAAAAATAAACATCCGTATGCCACCAATATGTTGGTGTCAAAAAACATTTTTGATAAGGTCGGGATATTTGATACCGAATTGATGAAAGATAAGAAAAGCATACCGCCGGGTAGTTTTGAGCGGGAATTGTTCGGACGTATTAGAGCGGTACAAATTCCGGTGTATTATTTCCATGATTTAGTGGTATGGCATTTTATTCCACAAGAAAAAATCGAAAAATCATATGTAAAAGAAAAAGTAATAGAAACCGGTAGAACTTTGCGTGATATTTATAAAAGTAAAGGATTTTTATGGTATTTGTATGCCCTTTGGATGAACTTGGTCAAGTGGGTAGCCGCTGTTGTTTTGTCTTTTTACTACATTTTTACAACCCAATGGGAAAAAGCGGTAATGTTGTTTAAACTTCGCTGGTGGCGTAGTAAGGGCTTGATGAGTTTCGGTAGTTAATTTTTTTAATTGTAGGTGAATCAGAAAGAAGTTAAGGCTGCCCTTTTGGGACAGCCTCATTTTTTTATATTATGTTGTAAAGAAAAGTTTAGTCAAAAATTTCGCGTCCGGCAAAATGAAAGCTTGCTTCAATAAGTGCATTTTCATCACTGTCTGACCCGTGAATAGCGTTTTCGCCTATAGATTTGGCATACAAATTTCGAATAGTTCCGGGCGCTGCTTCAGCAGGATTGGTTGCACCGATAAACGAGCGAAAATCTTCAACGGCATTTTCTTTTTGCAGAATAGCCGCTACAATAGGACCGCGTGTCATAAAAGCGACTAACTCACCAAAGAAAGGTCTATCCTTATGAATAGCATAAAATTTTTCGGCATCGCGTTTTGACAACTGTGTCATTTTCATGGCGATAATTTTAAAACCGGCTTGATTGATTTTGTCTAAAATAGCACCGATATGTCCGTTTTCAACGGCATCGGGTTTAATCATTGTAAAAGTGATATTTCCTGACATAAAAGTTTGATTTATTTATTTTATTTTTTGCAAATATATGACTTATAGTTGAAATTAGAAAGGCTGTAAAATCTGTTTCTTTCACGCACCGATTTCTGTGAAGTCGTTCCATATCAGTCGTTCCCTTTGTTATAATCCGCCAAGAATTTTTCTAAACCGATATCGGTCAACGGGTGTTTAAGTAAGCCCAGAATCGGTTTAAGCGGTGCGGTTACCACATCGGCACCAATTTTAGCACATTCGTTTATATGCATAGTGTGACGAACCGATGCCGCTAAAATTTCGGTAGTAAATCCGTAGTTGTCATAAACCAAACGAATGTCTGCAATAAGTCCCAAGCCGTCTTCTGAAATATCATCTAAACGACCGATAAACGGCGATACATAAGTAGCACCGGCTTTGGCAGCAAGCAAAGCTTGACCAACGGAAAAGACCAAAGTACAATTGGTTTTGACCCCTTTGCTACTCAAATATTTTATAGCTTTAATGCCGTCTTTAATCATCGGGATTTTAACAACAATATTAGGCG
>JALWLE010000001.1 GCA_026996605.1 Flavobacteriales bacterium | reverse complement strand
ATTTAAGATTTATGGCTCGAATTCAAAAATGATTATTATGGATACGTTTCAATAGTGCTATCTTGCTGCATTTCATAGAATTCCTTTGTTTTTTCAACTAATTTTTCTTTCCAAACTTTACTATCCCAAAAACGAACATCATTGATATTATATACTCCTTTGTTATTGGGTATTAATCTGAGATAACGATCTCTCAATAGATTTCTGGCAGCTCTTCTAGTTGTACCGGATGTTCGAAGTGTCAATATACTTGTAATTTTTATGGCATCATTCTCTTTTTTTCCAATAAAAGCTTCTCCTCCATAATACGTAGGAATATCATCAGGATTATCCATAGTTACATATTCATTATAATCATCAAATAGTGCCAAAGCTACGAATTTATGATCTTTTCCATATATTAAAGTATCTATTCGTAAAGCTAATATCCGCCGTTGTTGATTTGGGTATTTTTTCCAAATTTTATTTTTCAAATCGTAAAATGCTAATATTTCTTTTTTTAGCTGTATGGTATCATGGGTATATACGTCCGGTGGAACGACAACCGAATTCAAATATTTTTTTGGTGTTGTGGTAGTAGTACAAGTAACCAATAATAACAAAATGAGTAATATTTCTATTTTTTTCTTCATTCTCTTTTAATTTTTACAAGTAGTACAAATCCATTCTTGTTTATCTTCATCCCATTTATATTCACCTTCTTCTAATTCATCAATATTATTTAAAAATGACAAAATCGAATGATCTGTCGAATTTCCATTATTTTTGCGTTTATAATCGACGCCTTCTTCATCTTCATTAGCTAACCAACCAAAACCAAAAATATTAAAATCATCGGCATGAATAAATTGTTGGGTATAAATATTTTTATCTGCCGAACCTAAAACACTGCCCGCTTGATATGGATCAAAATCTGCAACTAACGAAATTTTTACTCGTCTTACTTTTGGGTCTTTACTTGTTCTAATATAATATTTTAAAGCTGACACAAATCCTTTTCCAAACACACCTCCCATACTATGAGTAATAACCTTGATTGTTTCTATAATATTCCCTTGTTTATCCCTAGCCAAGCTTTTGATAATTGATGCAGCTTCTTTTATCCCTTTATCCCAACCATGTTGAAATCTTTGACCTGATGATAAATTATTTAATAGTGAATTCGGGGAACCGTCATAATACTTAGGATTATGGTCATGCAAATGATTCATTACTTCTGTATCAAATTCTCTGTACTCAACGGTTTGTATTCTGTTAGGTAAAGGATGATAACCATCCATAGAAACAAAAGATAAATATCCATTTGTAGTTGTATGTGTAACATAACCTCTCCAGTAACTCTTTTTCTTTCCATTTCCTAGTCCACCAATAAATATAACTAAATGTCCATCAGGGTCAATAGCATTTACAGGTGTGTTTAGTGCATAATTATAGGGTGAATTTGCATAATATATTTCTGCCTTGTTATCAATCAACATCCACCGCCCCAAATCCGCCTGATAATTCCTCGCACCATAATCATACCAATTCAACCCCAACTCATCCTGCAACTCTTTACCATTATATAAATACTTAAACTTCACCGCTTCCGGCACCACTTGTTTGACTTCTTTTTTGCTTAGGGCTAGCTCTTGGTATTTCACATCTTTGCGTATGGCGTTATAGTTGCCGTGCTTTAAACCAAAGGGGTAATAATGGTTTTCTTCCAAAATTTTTACTTGCTCGGTTTTGGGGTCAAAGGTGTAGCTTAGGCGGTTGTTGCCCAAATGATCTTTATAAATGTAAATATACTGGTATTCTTTTGGTTCGTGGTACGATACATCCGGGTGATACAACGCTTTTACAT